>JADLCA010000416.1 GCA_020847495.1 Candidatus Hydrogenedentota bacterium
CTACAACAACCCCCGGCACCTCCGGCCCGCGGTTGAGAGTATTCTTCAGCAGACGTACGCCGATTTCGAGTTCATCATCGTCAACGATGGCTCCAGCGACAATTCACAGTCTATCCTCGAGGGGTTTGCCGCGAAGGACTTGCGCATCCGCCTCGTGAGCAGACCCAATACGGGCTATTGCCGCGCACTGAATGAGGCGCTTCGCTATGCGCGTGGCGAGTTCATTGGCAGGATGGATGCGGATGATATCGCGGTGCCGGATCGCTTTGAGCGGCAGATTGCATATCTGCGCGAACATCCCGAGTGTGTGGCGGTCGGCGGGCGCGTGCTCCTGATGGATGACGCGGGAGTTCCTCTGTGCGAGATGTGCCAGGAGCAGACCCACGAGGAAATCGACGCGGCGCATCTGGCCGGGCGCGGTGGGACCATCGCGCATCCCGCCATGACCGCGCGTAGGAGCGCGATGGAAGCCATCGGCGGTTATGATGAGTCCTTTGATTTCGCCGAAGACCTGGACTTCTTCCTCCGCATGGCCGAATATGGGCGTGTCGCGAATCTGGAGTGCGTGGTGCTGCGCTACCGGCAGCACTTGGCCAGCATCGGCTACACGAAGTCCGAGACCCAACAGCGCAGCGCGCTGGCGGTGCTGAGGGCCGCATACAAGCGGCGGGGTCTGGAGTTGCCGCACGCGATCGAAGCGCGTCCCATAGAGACATTCAGCGCGGCCCAGGTTCATCGGAAATGGGCATGGTGGGCACTGGACGCGGGGAATCTGCACGGCGCTCGCAAGCACGCTTGGTTGGCGTTCCTGCGCGAGCCGTTCCGCATTGATTCATGGCGTGCGATATTCTGCGCGCTTCGGGGGCGTTGAGTCCATGCGAATCACATTTGTGCTGCCTCCCGTTGGGATGTCCGGCGGCATCCGCGTGATCGCCATGCACGCGAAGTTGCTCAGTGCGAGGGGGCATACTGTTACGGTGGTGCATCCACCCAGCCAGCAAGCGCCCTTGAAACACCGGTTGCGGCGGTTTCTGCAGGGGGAAGGGTGGTTGCGCCATCCTCGTGTCTATCCATCGCATTTGGACGGGCTTGCGCTCGAACGCAAAGTGCTCGAAATGTACAGGCCGGTGACGGCGGCCGATGTCCCCGATGCGGATGTTGTCATCGCCACGTGGTGGGAGACGGCCGAGTGGGTGAATACGCTTCCGGCTGAGAAGGGGGTCAAGGTCTACTTTCTTCAGGGACTCGAAACCCTGGAGGGACAGCCCGCGGAACGAGTCAAGCGCACGTGGACACTTCGCATGCACAAGATCGTTGTGTCCGAATGGCTTGCGGGCATCGCACGCGAGACTTACGGCGACACTGACGTCTCTCTTGTCCCCAATAGCGTGGACCTTGCGCTGTTTCAGGCGCCGCCGCGTGGGAAGCATTCGGTAAGCACGGTGGGTTTCAACTACACTTTCCTGCCCTACAAGGGATGCGATGTGATCGCACAAGCCGTGGGACTGGCTCGAAGAGAAGTCCCTGCACTGAAAGTCCGGGCGTTTGGCCTGGCCGATCCGGAACCGAAGGTTCCCATGCCCGAAGGGGCCGAATACGAAAAGGATCCGCCGCAAGCGCGTATTCCCGCGATCTATGCCTCGTGCGACGCGTGGTTGTCCGCTTCGCGTTTTGAGGGATTCGGGTTGCCTATCCTTGAAGCGATGGCATGCCGGACGCCCGTGATCGCCACACCCGCGGGCGCGGCGCCTGAATTGCTCGCAGGCGGGTGTGGAATCCTGATTGAGCAAGAGGACGCCGAAGCGATGGCCCGGGCCATGATCCGTGTCTGCCGCATGCCCAACGAGGAGTGGCGTGAGCTATCCGGCCGCGCCTATTTGAAAGCCGCGAGCTATACGTGGGACGACGCCTCGGACCTCTTTGAAAAGGCACTCGTGCACGCCGTCTCGGCGCCCGGGAAGGCATTGCCGTAATGAGCGCGCATGAGCAAGGGACCACGTTTGTCGCTCTGATGTTGTTTGGGTGGCCGCTTCTGCTGGTTGTCTTGTATCTATTTCTTCCGCCGTTGCGCGCGACGATCACTGCGTTCATCGTGGCATGGCTGTTCCTGCCCATTGCCGAGTACCGGTTCGAGGGATTACCCGAGTATAACAAGATGACGGCGACCTGCTTCGGGGCCTTTGCCGGCACGATTCTCTTTGACATCAACCGGATCGTCCGGTTCCGACAGAAGTGGGTGGATTCCGCGGCACTCTTGCTATGCCTGTGTCCTGTCGCTTCATCGCTGTCCAATGGACTTGGGTTGTATGACGGCCTATCGGAAAGTCTGGTGCTTATCATCCGGTGGGGGATGCCGTACTTCATCGGGCGCATTTACTTCAGTGATCTGACCGGCCTGCGCGAATTGGCGATTGGCATCTTCATCGGCGGTTTAATCTATGTTCCTTTGTGCTGGTACGAACTCCGGTTCAGTCCCCAGCTTCACCGAATGCTGTACGGATACCACCAGCAAGGGTTCGCGGCGACGATCCGCTACGGCGGATACCGCCCCACGGTCTTTCTGCAACACGGCCTCATGGTAGGCATGTGGATGGTGACGGCCGCACTTGCGGGACTCGCCCTGTGGCGGTCGAAGAGCCTGACGCAGATAGCGGGCGTGCCCGTCGGGGTCTACGTGGCGGCATTGGCCATCACCGCGGTGCTGTGCAAGTCGACGGGCGCGATCATCCTGCTGGCTTTCGGACTCGCCGCGTTGGCGGCGATTCAGTATGCAAAGACCGCATGGCCCGTGAGAGGACTCGCCGCCCTCTATCTGGGCTATGTGGCCGTGCGCGTGAGCGGCCTGTGGGATGGGGGCCAACTCGTGACGCTCGCTCGAGCCATGTTCGGCGAAGATAGGGCGTTTTCGCTGAGCGTGCGGATATTCAACGAGAATCTTCTCGTAAGTCGCGCGCTGCAGCACGCCATTTTTGGATGGGGAGGATGGGGACGCTCCCGCATCTTCAACGAAGTCGGCCAGGACATCACCATCACCGACAGCCAATGGGTCATTCGCTTCGGGTTGAATGGGCTTGTCGGACTCGTGGCCATGGCCGCGGTCATTCTGATCCCGTGTTTGCTCTTGGAGCGAAAAGCCCAGCCGCGGCTTTGGACACATCCCTTGGTGGCGCCCGCGGCGGCCTTCGCAGTGATCCTCTCTCTGTGGATGATCGACAATACCGTCAACGACATGTTTAACCCCATCTACGTGCTGGCCGCGGGGGGATTGTCGGGTCTGCCGCGCGTCGTGGAAACGCCTGCACAGCCCGCGAGAGTATCTGATGTTGAGGGCATGCCGCGCGTGACGAAGGAAGACCGCCGCCGGGAACGCAAGATGTTCGGCCCGCCCCCCTCAGGGTAGGTAGCGTTTGATCAGTTCGCTTCGCTCGCGAAACACGTCGGCATCATTGAAGCGCCTGCCGTTTACCCCCGCTTCCGCGATGAGGTCGGCAAGACGTGTACGATCCGCGGCTAATTGTGCCAGCGTATCGCCCAATGCGCGCCACTCTCCCAGGGTCACAAACACGCCGCCCCCGTGTCCCAGCACGAGGTCTTCCGCGAAAGCGTTATCGTATCCCACAATGGGTGTGCCCGAGATGAGTGCTTCGAGAAGACAGCGTGGGGATTCCGGAGTGAGGTGTGTGAAGAGCAGCACATGCGCATCGCGCAGGGCCGCGAGCACGGTCGCGCGGTCCGATACGAAGCCCGGCGTGTCCAAGGCCTCCTCCAGGTGCAGCTCCTTCGCCAGCGCTCGAAGCTCCTCCAACAGAGGGCCATCCCCAAGCCACACCGCGTGAATGGTCGCGCCTTGATCCCGCGCGTGCGCAATCGCGCGCACCCAGTCCAGCGGGGCCTTGATGCCCGTGGCCCGGCCCACGTAACACACGCGCAACGCCGGATCGCGCAGTGCGCGTGACGCCTTTTCCGCGCACTCGGCTTCCGAGATCACGTCCTGGGGCTTGGTGTGTACATCGTGGATGTTGTGGCTGCTCGCGCAATACGGGCTATAGGCCTGGTAGCAGTCGTAGCCGTGCCACAGGCCCAACGCGCAGCGCCGGACGATGCCCCTATGGTACCGCTCCATGATGGGCGCCTCGATGCGCGCGCGAAGACGGCGAGGCCAGCCGTGTCCGGCGGCCGTGTGGACGCTGAACTCATGCGCGACATTGTCGGTGTGCAACGCGTAGGCGCGTCCTTGCCGCATGGCCTCGCGCGCAGCCACGGAGGCCCAGTCACCCGCAAGCCCGTAGAACGCGAATTGCAGGTAACGGCTCCGCACGATGCAGTCGCCGAGGAGGCGGCGCGTGCGTGCGTACACTTTCAAGAAGGTGGTCCAGCGATAGGCCCACGGCAAGGGGACGAACTCCACGCGGCCGCGGCAAGGGAGGGAGGACACATCGGCCCAGGTGGACGAACCGTCCGCCTGCACCAGTGATTCGGGAATCACCGGCACGGCGATGATCAGCGAGGAGAAATTGGCGGCCCACCGCTCGACGCCATTGCAGGCCTGTGCCTCAAACAACATCGCGCCGTCGCGAATCCGCACTGGCACCGGAAGTACGAGGAGCATGCTCTCATCGTCGGGCTGGGTATCACGCTGCGTCATGCCCTAGATAGTACCGCTTTGGCACACGGACGCGCGAGGTGTGCGCCCAAAGAGGCAGCGCATCCGAGGTGGCATGGGTGCCCGAGGTGGCATGGGCATCCCTGCCCATGGTCTTCTATTCACACGAACGCAGCGGTGCCCCGTTCGAGGAGGAACGCAGGCCAACGAGTCCAGAGATGAAGATGCGGAGATCGTCCACAGATTGCGCAGCACAGATGAGCCGTAGCCAAAGAAGAGAGCCGTCCGCAGATGGCACAGATAAACGCAGATAATGCGTTGGAACGCGAATGAACGCGAATGAACGCGAATGAATGCCAATGAACGCCAATGAACGCCAATGAACGCCAATGAACGCCAATGAGGAAGGGAGATTTGCTGAGACTACGTGCGGTCCCTCTTGAGGCCTGAAGGGCCGGCGCCATACTAGCCCAGGGCAGAGCGAAGCGCCGCCCTGGGTACACGACGCCCCCTCAATCTTGAGCACTGAAGGTGCGGCACCTTTCCACTGCCGTCAGACTGTCTGCCATTTGGTGCGCAGAGCAAGGGGGCACAGGCGTCCCGCCCGTGATTTGAGGGCACTTGAACGCAGATTCGCCGAGCAGGCCGAGGAACGCGGAGAAACAAGAGAACGGCGTTCTGGTACTCCCTCGCTCTCCGAGCGCGGCAGCCAATCGCCTCGCTTTGCAGAATGACAGGACCTTGTTGCTCACCTCGAATCCACATCTGTCGATTGAAGCACACCGCGAAATGGCCAGACTTCCGCTTTCTGCCGTCCCTCCGGGACTGAACGGAGTGGGAGGTCCCCGCTACCCCAGGACTGGAAGTCCTGGGCCTGGAGTTTGGCGTTTTCGGGTATGAAGTATGGTGTTCCTTTGCTCGGCTTGGCCTCCGTTTTGGTTAGTTTGCGGTGTAGAGCACGGCGGAGGCCAAGTCGGGATACCGTTTCTCCGGCTTCGTA
>JADLCA010000417.1 GCA_020847495.1 Candidatus Hydrogenedentota bacterium
CTGATATCAAAGGCCTGGCCGTCGGGCAAGGTGGTCGAACGCAGCACTTCAGCCACGGTCAGATTCACTCGGTTCGCTTCGGCCTCCGCCGCCCGTTGGATGTAATAGCGATCGATGAAGCCGCCGTATTGCAGAACAAACAGGAAGTTCCAGAACGCGAAGAGACTGAAGATCGCGCAGAGCACAAGGCGCCGGGAGGGAAGCAAGGTCAACACGTGCGCGAAACCCACCGCGAATAGCGGCGTGCAGTTCACCATCCGCCGCATCCCGAAGCTCCACCCGGCAGAGGGGACCGCCGAATTGATGTAGAACTGCACGAGGAACGCAACGGCCAGGGCAATCCAACACGCGCGATTGGCCTTCGGCCAGATGAAGAGTCCCGCGATGGCGACGGCGCACAGCGGCGTCCAGGTCAACAGGCCCGATGCACGCGAGAAGAGCAGTCCCATCCAATCGGGGTGGAGCCAATCGACGAAGGCCTCTCCCTGGGGAACGGTGAAGAACGAGCCATAGACGAGCTTCCACCCAATCATCTGCGGCAAGAACGCCACAATGGAAGCGGCCGCGCACGCCGCCAGCGGCGTGATGCCCTTGGCGCGATGCCGCGCGAGCAGGTCGAGCGCGGGGATGATTGCGAAGGCGGCGTTTTGCCATCGGATAAGCGCAGCCAGCCCGATGCTGAGTCCGATGACGGCCCACGGTATCGCGGAGCTGCTGCCACGTAAGCGCGCCCATGCGAAGAGGAACAGGGCAACAGCGAAGAACGAACAGGCGTGGGCCATGGCGATCTGGGCATAGGTATAGTAGAGAGCGGGGCTGCAAGACCAAGCGCAGAGCGCGCCGACCGTGCTCACGGAACGGGGAAACCAAACGCGCAGTGTCCCGTACGTGAGGAGTACCCCCAGGATCCCGTAGAGCGCGTTGGCCATGAACACCGCCGTGTGATACGGCTGCGAGAAACCGTCGGCGGGCACGCCGCTTACGCTGGCCCAGACGTGGGCGCCCGCGATAAAGGGCGTCCAGAGCAGTCCCGGTCCGATGGAGAAGAGATTGGGAAGATGCCCCGTAGTAGTGCGTGGACCATCTGGATTCATCACGAATCCCGGGGTGAATGTCGCGCCTGCATTCAGACTGCGGTACTCGTTAGCGAATTGCAGGTCGCGATCGAACAGCAGCGACCGGCCCCACGCGTAGTACCCGACCGGGTCGACCCCGGCAATGCGCTGTTCAACCGGTTTGTAGACACCGAGTCCAGTGAACGCGGCGCCGAAGAAGATAAATGCCGCGAGGATGACGAGGATCCACGGATCGATGCTGTGGAGCGAAGGCCGCTTCTTCACCCCGGGCACCGTTACCTGAGGCGCTTCCGCTGTCTCAGTGGAAGGCATAGAACCACAGCAGGACGATGCCGCCGAGCACGATGCGGTAATAGCCAAAGGCCTGGAAGTCGTGCTGCCGGATGTACCGCATGAGAAATGCGACGGCGCCGTACGCGGTCAGGAAGGACACCGCACTGCCAAGCGCCAGCGCGGCCCATTCGGGGGCCGTGAAGGAGACGCCGCTCTTAAAGATGGTCAAGAGGGTCGCGCCGAGCATCGTGGGAATCGCGAGGAAGAAGGAGAACTCCGCGGCGGCGGCCCGGCTCGCTCCGAGCAGCATGGCGCCGATGATTGTGGCGGCGGACCGCGATGTGCCGGGAAACATCGCCAGGCATTGAAAGAACCCAATCGCTATGGCGGTGTAGAAGCCGATGTCATGGACGGAGGCGAAGCGGACCGGCAGATGACGTCGTTCCAGCACGATCAGGAGCACACCACCCACGACCAGCGCGATGGCAACCGGCAAGGCGTTTGACAGATACTCCTCGATCGTGTCCTCGAACAGCAGGCCCAGAACCACCGCAGGAACCACGGCCGCGGCAATGGTGAACCAGAGGATTATCGTCTTTGCGCGCCGCTCCGGCTCGCCCACAAAGGGCCAGAGCGTCTTCCAGAAGTACGTCACGACCGCCATGATGGCGGGCAACTGGATGATAACCATGAATGCGAACGGGAACTTCGAGTCCGGGTCGCTGCTCAAGGGCAACCAGGATTGCACCAGGATGAGGTGCCCCGTGCTGCTGACGGGAAGAAACTCCGTGATTCCTTCGACAATCGCCAGAAGAACTGCGTTGATGTAAAGCAATAGGTGATTCCTTGCATTCGTACCCGGTACGTGCCCGACGGCCGATGATCCTGATTTCGCATATGATCAGGACTGACCCCGTCTTTCGCAAAGGCTTTGCGGAGCAAAACACGGGGTCTGTCCCCAATCCGTTCAATGGTGCGTGCAGGCCAGAAAGCGTGCGGATTCTAGCATTCCACGCGGGCGCGATGGAATCCGATCTCCTCATCGAAAAGGAAGATCTGTGTTGTCCATGCCTTGGAAGAAGTAATCATCTGGCTTGGCCGGTTCCCATCGGTACTTGCGGAGATCGCAGTAGTCCTCCTCATTGAACCTGATCTTTTCCCTTTCGAGCAACACACGTTGCAACCGCGGCCGGTCAGGGTCTCCACCCACACTGATGCCGCCTCGCGCGTTGATGACGCGCTGCCACGGAACTCGGTCTTTCTTCCCGCACATGAGGAGGGCATACCCCACCGCGCGGGCCGCACGCGGGCTGCCCAGGATAGTCGCGACTTGCCCATACGTCATCACGCGCCCACGCGGAATATCCCGCACCAAGCGATACACGGCATCGTAGAAGTTGTTCATGGTTTGGTCCTTGTACGCACGCACGGTTAGCCCGCATATCCCACCGCCCCCGCATTAGCCCCGCGAGGGGCGTAGGGGTATAGCCCCGGGTGGAGCCGCAGGCGGAACCCGGGGATCGCGGTCCCCCACTTCATTGCAGCCCCAGCGGGGCGCAGGTGATTCAGTGCCACACATAGCGCTCGTCGTACTCCACGCCATGCTTCTCCAGGATTCGCAGGAATTCGGTCCGGAAGTCCATCTTGCGGTGGTGCGACTCCTGGTTCTCAATGTACTTCTGCACGTGCCGCACCTGCGACGGGCTGACGGCAAATGCACCGTATCCGCCTTGCCACCCGAACGTCTTCTTGTCTGGAAAGGCTTCATGAATCCATCTCGAACTCTTGCTCTTGATGTCACGCAGTTGTTCTGACAATGCGCGGTCCTGCCGCAACCGGGCCAGCAAGTGCACGCGGTCTTCTGTGCCACCGATTGTGAGGAGCACGCCTTTCTCGCTGCGAATGATGCCCCCTGTGTAGGTAAAGACACGTTGGCGAATATCCATGGTCAGGTCCGGACGCCGGTCCTTTGTCGAGAACACGAGGTGGTACAACAGGCAGCAATATGAATGTGGCA
>JADLCA010000418.1 GCA_020847495.1 Candidatus Hydrogenedentota bacterium
CGGGCAGATGGTGTTCAACGAAGAAGGCAAGGGGCTCCATGAAAATGGCCGTCACGCCGGCGATACAAAGGACCAATCCAAGAGGCCACCACGTGCGGCCGCGGTCGGCGATCTGACCGCCGAGGGAGTACCCCACGGCAAGTCCCGCGAGACAGATCGAGATCTCGGCGCCCCAGACGTCGAGGGTACCGCCTACAAACCGCTGCAGGATTCGGACGGCGAGGAATTCATAGACCATGACGGCGCCTCCCGAGATGAACACGATTGCGCCCAACGCCAGTGCCGATGCCCAACCCAACAAATCGTTCTTCTCTTCAGACAACGCGATCCCTTTCGGCTTAACACGATTTCGATTGAGCGATTATAACGGAGGCGCCATTGTGTTTCATCACGACAAGACCAAGAAAACGGAGGCTTACGTCAGGGCATCCCGGGGGATCCGGCGAATTTCGTAGCCCATGAGTTCGTGAGGTGTCGGGCCTTCGTACGTGGCCCCGGTCCTTCCGGAGTAGTAGAGAGAGAGAACAACGCCGCGCACGCCCATGTCCAACAGCCGGAGATTGGTGGCGACAAACGCTGGCCATTTCTCAGGCTTGGCCATGGCACAGATGAGAAGCTTCAAGAGGGAGTCCGGCACGAAGTACAGGATATCCAGAAGGTTCTTGAGGCTGGCGACATCTTCGCGAGGCGCGTAGGCGAGTACCGAATCGACGTGTTCGACGCAACCGAGTTCGGAGAAAGCAGGGAGGCTTCCCACCCTCGGCACGATGATATCGCCCAACCGTTCCAGCGCTCGCACGGCGCGCGGGCCCAGAATCTGAGAATGTGGTTCGTACATGGGCACCCCTACTCCCCCACTCATCGTTGCGCCAGAAGCACAGCCAGTCTATGGGACAACGCCATGCAGGTCAAGGCGGGATTGATACCGGGAGCGTTGGGATAGATGCTGGTGTCGGCGCTGTAGAGATTCTTGTAGCCGTGGACCTGGAAATCAGGGCTCACGACCGAACGCGTGGGATCGGTGCCAATTGCGCAGCCGCCCATTAGATGAAGACCGAAATACAGGGGTGACTGAAAGACGCGCTTGGCCCCCAGAGATTCAAAGATGCCACGCACCGTTCTGAGGCCATCATCGCGACGGGCGCAGTCCTGAGCGGTCAGTTGCTTCCGCACGCGCAAACGTCCCTTGCGGTCGATAGCGAGTTCACCGCTTGCTTCATCGCGCACGGCGACTTCCATGCAGGCCAGGTAGCGGTACCGCAACATGAACTCCTGTAGTTCCATGCCTCCGCGTGCGAAGAGCATCGCCACCGAGACGGGCGGCGCGAAGACATTCTCGAGCTTGTGGCCTTTGCCACGAAGGCCCGGGTCGGCGGATTTCACGGTTTGAAAGGCGCCCTTGTGGGCATCGACGGGCTCGTCAAACTCGGCAAATGTCATGTACTGCGGGTGCATCGTGAAGCCGCGCCCGAGTGCGGGCAGACACTCCTTGAAGCCCGAGGCCAGGAGCAGTTGCGTGGTCCCAAAGGACCCTCCGGCGAGGATGCAGCGCCGGCCCTGGAAAAACGCCGCGCCGGACCCATTGCGTCCCGATACCGTCACGCCATCGTTGCGGTGTTCGATTCGGGCTGCGTGGAATTCGGGCACGATGGTCAGGCCTTCGCGCTCCGCGCGGCGGATAAACGCCACGAGCGTGCTTTGTTTCGACCCGCGGCGGCACCCGCCCAGGCAGGGCATGCAGTCGTTGCCATGTTCCGTGGCGCAGTCCGACTGTCCCCTGCGCAAGGGTGCCCAGCCGATGCCCGCGCGCTCGAGTCCCCGGACAAAGAGGTGCGCATTCCTGTTGCGATGCTCTTCGGGCAACGTGACTAGAGTGAGGTCGGCCTCCACCGCCGCATAGAGGGGTTCCATCGCCTCTGCCGTGAAGAAGTCCACGCCGCTGACCGCTTTCCAGTCGTCCAGCGCAACGTTGTCGAAACGGTCGAGCAGGCACTGATTCACAATTGAGCCGCCGCCCACGCACTTCCCGCGGAGGAAGCCCATGGTGCATTGGGTGTCGAACTCGAGGCCACCGCCCCAGAAGAGTTGGGCGCTGTAGTCAACCTCGTTCTCGGGGAAGGTGTCCGTCTTGTAGTACTTACCCGCCTCTAGAAGCAGGCAGCGCGCGCCCGCGTGTTGCAGGCGCTGCGCAAGCACTCCCCCGGAAGTGCCCGAGCCCACGATGATGAAATCAAAAATGTCTTGGTCCGGCATGCGCACCACCCTGCACGATGATTTTGGCAGTCCCCCCAGCATACTGGCCGGTCCGATGAATCAAAGCTTGTTCTTCTTGACGACGCTTTCCAGCTTCATGCCTACCAGCAAGGTCTTGAGCAGCCAGAAAGGACCCCCGCCGTATACGGCGTCGAGGAGCTTGCTGAAGAGCACGTACTTTTCGCGGGAGTATGGATACCAGTGGGGTTCAAACTTGGAGCCCGTATCAATCATGATGCTCTTGATGTTGGAGAAGCTATGGAGCCCGTGCGGTCCTTTGTAGCGGCCGAACCCGCTCTCCTTGGTGCCCCCGAAGGGCAGCGCGGAATTGCCCTGGGTGGCCAGCACGTTGTTGATGGAAACGTTGCCTGTATCGATGGCGCGCGCGACGCGCGTGGCGCGGTCGATATCGCGCGACCAGACGCTGGCGCTCAGGCCGTAGGGCGTATCGTTGGCCATGGTAATGGCTTCTTGTTCCGTCCTGAACGGCTGCACGATCAGCACAGGGCCGAAGGTCTCGTCGGTGCTTATCTTCATGGAGGCATCGACATCCGTAACAAGTGTCGGCGGGTACGTGCTGAGGGCGCCATCGCGCGAGCCTCCGGTGTGCACCTTGGCGCCTTTGTTCACAGCCTCCTTTACCTGGTCCTCCACCTTCGTGATTTGGAAAGGAGCGGTCATGAAACCGACATCCAAGTCGCCCGCGTCGGGCTTACCGGGGTTCTGCGCAGGATGAGAAAGTCTCTCGATCTTCTGCTTCAGCTTATCCACGAACTGGGGGTAGATGCGCTCTTGGACCAGCACGCGTTCAACGGAAGTGCAGGTCTGGCCGCAATTGGTCATGGCGCCCCAGACCGCGCCAACCGCGGTCCGATCGAGGTCGGCGTCCTCGAAGACAACCATGGGGTCCTTGCCGCCCAGTTCCAGCTCAACCGGGATCAGATACTTCGCGGCCTGCTCCATGATTTGTTTTCCGGCCCGTGTGCTGCCTGTGAAGAGGATCTTGGCTGGATGCTGATCGATGAGCCTGCGGCCTGTGTCCTTACCGCCATAGACGACGTGAACGGCCTCCCTCATAAACCCGCTGCCCTCGATGATCTCCTCCACGAGACCCTTGAGAGGTGTCCATTCGGAGGGTTTGTAGACCACCGAATTACCCGCCACGAATGCCGTGATCATGGGAACCATGGCGAGATTGAGCGGGTAGTTCCACGGTGAGATGATCAGCACGGTGCCAAGAGGCGAGTAGTAAATCTTGGACTTCTTCCCCAGAAAGATGATCGGCGTAGGGACGTTCTCATCCGCGAGGTGGCGCTCGGCGTGTTTATCGTAGTAGTCGATGATATCGAGAACGGTGAACACCTCGGAGACGAGCGCGTCGGTCCGGGCCTTGCCGGTCTCCTGCACGACGCGGTCGACAATCTTCTCTTTGTGGTCGAGGAAATAGCGCTTGAGTTTCAAGGTCTCGTTCAAACGCTCACGCACGGTCATCGCGCGAATTGATTGGAATGCGCGGCGTGCGCCGTCAAATGCGCGGCGAATATCTTCGTCCGAAGGCTCCTGAAGCGAGTAGAGCACTTGGCTGCTGCGCGGGTCGCGCACGACGATTTCCTGGGCAGTGCCAGCCTGCTGAAACGCTGGGGTGTTGAGAGCCGCTGATTCCGCCATGTTTCGACGAGCCTCCATCCACGCGGTAGATGCCAGAATGGCAAAGGATCATGCAGCACAAACGACTTGCCCGTCACTATAGCAGAGGGTGGTGAGCCTGGCAACTGCTGGGGCATGGGAATAATGGGAGGAATGGGATCTGACGACTATCCGATTCCATCAGTGATCTTGCATGCCAAATTCCGCGCGTTCCGTGCCGGGGAGCAGGCCAATCTCCGCAAAGGGAATCGCCGTGAACCCGGGGAGTTTCGTGAAAACGATAGAGTCCTCGCGCAGGGCGAAGTTCTGATTTGCCGCGTCAACAAAGCCGGGGTCGGTATCGGTCACGAAATTGTCCTTGTCTTCCCAGTTGCCGTTGAGAAAGGCGCCGCACTGGACCACAACATTGTTGGTGGCAAGATTCACCCTTGGGCGATCATTGGGCTCCATGAAACCTACGAGTTCCGGATAGCGATCGGTGTACGGCGGTTTCGTGATGTCCACATCCTTTAGCAGAACCCGCTGCCAGAGTTCCGCCTTGACGTAGTCCCACCAGCGCTGGTCATCCCATGGCGCGGAGCCGATGGCACGTTTGCATTCGATGAAGATGTTGTTGGAGGCCGTGTTGTCATGTCCGCCATGCACGAAGACCGCGCCGAAGCTGCCACCCGCCGCGCGATGGAAGACATTGCCGTGTACGGTCTGTCCGCCGGACCCATCATCGAAGTAGATGGCGCAACTTCCGTGGGTCAGCGCGCTGCCGATATCGTGCCAGTAGTTGTTACGGATGATCGTGCCTCGCTCCGAGGGATTGCGTCCCATGTAGAACGCGCCGGAGTCGTCCGTCTCCTGGCCGGTGTGGTGAATGTCGTTGAACTCAATGACGTGATCGTTACCGCCGAGACCGATGGCCTGGTGCGGTGCGTCGTGAATGAGGTTGTGGGCCACGCGTACGCCCACGCCCGACAGGTGAATGTTGTAGGCGTGCGTGCGCTGGCGCCGCGACACGCGCCAGATGTGGTTGTTCTCGACGACGTGGTTGCACGGCGTCAGCGTCTTCCGGTCGCCTCCGCCGACGTGCAGTCCGGCGGTCCCGGTGTCGTGGATGTCGCAGCCGAAAACGCGATGGCCTTCTCCATCCGCAATCACCACCCCGGCCAGGCCGGTATTGCGCACCGCACAGCAGCGCAACTCGACACGACTCCCGCCCCGGACTTCGATGCCGGTACCGACGCAGGCTTCCACGCCGAGTCCGATCAGCGATACGTACGAAACGTGATCCAGCAGGATGACTGGAGCGGCCAGCGTGGACAGCACTGTCCGGCCTTCGGCCAGCGGGGCGGGCGGCCAGAAGTAGAGCATCCCGGCAGCGCGATCGATGTAGTATTCGCCCGGGACATCCAATTCGGCGAGGAGATTTGTCGCGTAATAGCGGCGCGGGGCCGGGTTACCGCTGCCGAGACCGTAGTGATGTTGCTTGCCGAGGGTGATCTGGTGCGGGGCGGTGTCGATCGTGCCGACGCGGATGGTCTCGGCGCTCCAGTCGAAACACCAGTATCCGTGCAGCCATACATCCTGGCCAATCCAGCGCGCGGGACGGTCGCCTTCGTACTCGAAGATGTTCGGCGAGTCACTGGCGTGATTTCGCCAGGGCGCGGGGCCGCTTTCGATCACCTTAGCGATGGTTGCCCAGCCGTCGTTCGGCCAGCGGGCGAGCGTCATGCGTTCATCGTTGAAGAGAAGTTCGGGCAAGGGTGGTGCGTTCTCGAAGTTGTCGGGGAAGGTCCCGAGTTCAAGAATTCCGAGCGTGCCAAGGTCCGCTTTCAGGACGCTTGATTGGGCTTCCGGCACGAGCAGCTTGAGGTCGGCCTCGGTCGTCAGTGGTTGAAAGGCACCGGCGGGAATGTCTTTGCCGCCGACGAGCACGACGTCCGGACCAGTGGCCCGGTACACAATAGGCGCTTCGGCTGTACCACCATCGCTCTCGGCCAGTGTCCAGGACTCGGTCAGCACGTAACGCCCGGGATGCACCAGGACTGTGATCGGTTGTGGCGTCCAGTTTGGGGCAGCACGTAGCGCGCGCACGGCATCTCGAGCACCCGCCACCGTAGCGAGCGGGGCCTGTTCCGTTCCCGCATTCGTGTCATTGCCGCCAGGGAAAACGTGCAAATCCGCGGCGAATGCGGGGCACAGCACGATGGCGAGCGTCAGAACCAATATCCGGATATGCGGCCTCATTGTGATCTCCGGTGAAAGGGTTAATTCTCAGGACACAGTGAACGGCAAGTGCCGCCTGAGATTCAAGTCCGCCGAGCCAGGGCGGTCAGACGCCGCACAATGCAGCCCGCATGATGAGTCATTGGGCTGCCTCAACATCCCCCTCGGCCCTGCGGGCCTTCAAAGAGGGACGCAGAGTGCGTATTGTAGGGCGGGATTTGTTCCCGCCTTCTTAACGAAAACGCATCGCTGTCTGCTCGATCAAGAGCCGGCAGGGATGCCGGCGCTCCTGATAGCGCATCACACCAATGCAAACGGGGGAACGGATCACCTTCAGTTCGCATTTGGGCAGGCAAGAGGGCGGGAACAAATCCCGCCCTACGGTGCATGCTCACTTGAGTCTGCGGTTCCAGCCGGGTTCCGTAGGGCGCAGGGACTCCACGTCGGTCGTGAGGGATATGCCGCTGTTTTCGAGGAGTTGCTTGAAGTGCAAGCCGGGCAAGCGGTCGAAACAGTCGACCGTGATGCGGTAGCGGGCGTTGCGGATGTCGTCGTCCTTGCCCGCGTTCACGGCGTCACGCAGTGCCCCGGCTTCCTTGCGAACCTCCGTGAAGAAGTCCGGCCAGAAGGACGGCCCATACTGCTGTTCGCACTGGCCAAGCAGGTGGGCGTGGATGCGATCCACGAGATTGGACTCCACGTCCGTGGGGAAGATGAAACCTGCGGCCACGTAGCGCTGGAAGGTCTCCGCCTGGCCCTGACGCGTCCGATTCAGCGATTGGACAAAGATGGGGTTCGACGCGACCGCCAGCGTGGTGTTCACGCCGATGCTCCAGCCAATCATTTCCCATCCGAACTGGGCCTTGCTTGTACCCACAAAGTTGTGCGCCATCTCCTCGATGTATCCGGAAACATGCGGGACGCCGTAGCGGGTCCATTCCTCCTGTCGATCAAGCTGGAGATTCTCGTCATCGTAGTAGATGACGCAGTTGCCCGTTCCGCCGAAGGCTTCCTTGTGACCTTTCGAGAAGTTGTAGACGACTAGGATGTATTCGGTGTGGATGCCGGTGATGCGGTGCAATTCGTCGTAGGCGCGCACGAGAATGGGAAACACGGTCTGCGCTCCCGCCTCACTCGCCTTCGGTGCAAACAGCCAAACGTGGTCGCTGGTCAGGAGAAGCCCAGGCTGGCCGATGGCCGCCTCGAAAGAGGGCAGATCGGGAAACTTGAGCGAGGGATTGAGGTGCTGTCCCGTGGAGGACACCACAGAGTTGGCGACTGAAGTGGCGCCAAGAGTCTGCCCACCGGCAGCCGCGATGAGTTCTGCGGTTCCCCCATGCCCGTTTGCAGATGCGTAATCGAAAGCCGTCTTGCCTTGTGTGTCCCTGCTGTCGGGCTTCGAGCCCGCCTTCAGTAAACGCTCGGTCGTCTGCATGTGCCCGTTCGCGGCAGACCAATGTAGAGGTGTCTTGCCTTGATTGTCGGGGGCATTCGGATTGGCGCCACCTGCAAGCAGCTGCTCGACGGTGCTCACTTCACCCGCGCCTGCGGCCTCGTGAAGGGGAGTGGGCGCCGTCCCCAATGCAGCGGTTGGCGGCTCCGCAGTCGATGTGCTGCGCTTCAGCAGAGCGGCAGAAAGAACTATGGCAATTGCCACTCCCAGTACGATACAGACGAATACCACGCGATTCACGGCACCCTCCTTCGCGCGAGTTGCGCAGGGGCTTACCCCCAGTCTCCGTCAACTACAAAAAGACCTGGCCTTCGCCGCGATACGTGGGGAGCTCATCCACGACCTGGCCGCCAGAGACGGCTAGGAGGCAATTAAAGCGCTCGCAACGCTCCCCCGCTTTTGCGTAGCGCATGTATACAGGATCCCCCAGGTTGAGTTTCTCTGGCCCCGTATAACGAATTGGAGTTTGCACTTCGCCCGCGCCTTCGTGCGGCAGTAGTGCGGCGCCTTCGGGCAAGTAGGGACGCGGATTCTTGTCCTTCCCCACTCCCGAGGCCACGTAGCCGCCACCATGACAGGTGTATAGATCAAAGTCCGGCTTGCGGGTAATCTCGACCGCATAGCCCACGGCGGGCCGGTGCTTGAAACCCGCGTACCAGTCGAAGAGTACCGGAGAAAAGAACCCGGAGCCGGCGGTGACCTCGGTTACGCAATCTTCGGCGGCCGTGCTTTCCATGCTGCCGGTACCACCGCCGTTGACGAAGGCGAGTTCCATGCCCGCCGCGCGAAGCGCTTCCACGGCACGTGAACGGCGCTCCCGGAGTTCGCGAAGGGAACGGCGCTTGAGCATGCGGACTATTGTATTCTTGAGCCCACCACCTGGGGCATTGTCGGGTAGGCCTGCAATCTGGGCTTCATAGCCCATCAATCCGGTGAGCCTCAGGCGTGAGTTGTCCGCAATGCGGCGGCATAAGTCCACGACTTGTGCAGCCCTGGATAGCGGTGATCGATGTACTCCAAAGTGTAGTCCCGGGAATCGCGAGGAGAGGTCCAGGTCGATGCACAGCGGGATTGTGACATCGCAAGTCGCGGCGAGGCGCACCAGTGATTCGACGTGCCCGGCACAATCCACCATGCAGATGATGCGTTTACCGCGGCGCAGCTCATCGCACAGGCGCGACTCTTCTGCGCCCCGCATTACTGGATAGCCAATCAGGATATCGTCGAGCCCTTGCTGGCTGAGAAACACCGCCTCGCGCGCGCTATAAGCCATGATTCCGCGGTAGCGATTGTCCGATGCGAGTAGGCGCTCCAAGAGCGGAACGCAGCGAATGGATTTCGATGCGATGCGTATGTGCTTGTTTCCGGCGCGCTGCGCGATGTCCCGCGCGTTCTGGTCGACGAGGTCCCGGGCCACAAAGGCGAGCGGCATGGGGTATCCGCTC
>JADLCA010000419.1 GCA_020847495.1 Candidatus Hydrogenedentota bacterium
AAGGCCGCCGCTCAGGTCCACGCCCGATTCCGCCAGCTTCGCGCTCTCGATCTGGCCCAGGGCCGTGCCTGCGCCGGTCAAAGCCCATTTCTTTTCCTCGACCCAGTTTTCTTCCCAGGGGCAGTCCGGCCAGCGGGCCTCGACCAACATCCGGCCATCAAAGAAGAGCGCCTCGATGGGCTGCGCGGCGCGGAGTTCAGTTTTCCAGATATCGCCCTCGGCCTGAACCCATGGACTGGCTCCGAGGTCAGACCCATCCACGATGACACGCTCCCCGCGGTAATTTGAAAAGGTGATAGGTTTGTCTTTCTCGCCGGACTTCGATATCAGAACCGATTCGCGATAAACCCCCGCACGAATGAAGCACGTATCGCCCGCGACTGCCGCGTCCGCTGCCCGCTGTATCGTGCGAAACGGCAACCCGATTTCCGTTCCGGAATTCGAGTCATCGCCATCGCGCGCGACGAAGTACTCCGCAGCGTGCAACGGGAGTGGTGATGTTGCAAGAAGAGCCATGACGAGCGGCAGCATGTGTTTCACGGCGGCGGTCCTCCCGGGCTTCCGAAAAGACACAATAGCAAAAAGGCCCCGTTTCACATCCGGTGGGCACCATCCTCTCGAGTGAGCCTAGGGGCCTTTGCGACAGCATATCTCACCGCCCGCTATGTGGGGGGCGGTGAGATATGCGGACTATCCGCCAGTTGTGCGGGAGTAACATCGTCTATCGCGTCTGCCTCAGTGCCTCGCGATCTTGATGGGCACGCAACGAATTTCATGGAAGACACCCGCAGCCGGCGTTTCCCAACCCGCGGGGGTGACGTCGTGGATGTAGACGAGTTCGCCGGGCGCGGTCTCGCGGATGCAGCTATAGGCGGTGGTCGGCCCTTCGTAGACCTTGACCGGCGCGGACCATTCCCGTCCCTGGCCATCCAAGCTCAGCATGATCCAGCAATCCGGGCGGCCGGCGGCGCACACCAACACGCCATCGGACAGAAGCACGAGGTCTGGGTCCACGCTGACGCTCGCGTGGGTTTCGGGCATGCGCGTGAGAGGGGCCCACGTGAGGCCGCCGTCCGTGCTGCGTGTGAAACACATTGGGCGGCTGGACGACACCCGCATCATGCAGAACAGGTCACCGTTGGCGAGGCGAACCAGGGATGGTTCGCAAGGGCCTTCTCCTTCGATTGACGAGTCGTGGGCAATCGTTGAAAGGAGATGCCACGAAAGGCCGCCGTCAGTGCTCTTAACCAGCACGGATCGGTACGATGTATCGCCCGTGCAGTGCCCGTACATCGTCGCCAGAAGGGAGCCGTCGTCCGCTTCGACGATTGACTGGTGAAACACCAGCGACGCGGTGCCTTTCTCCGCTTTGTCGAACTTGAGCGGCGCAAGGTTCACCGGAGCGTCAGCCCAAACATATTCGAGGCCATCCTTCGAGCGCCCCACGCGGCACGCCGCCTCGGTCTCGCTCCGGTAGGTGAGCAAGTAAGAAAGCCAAAGGCATGTGCCGTCGTTGAGGCGAGCCCATGAGTTGCCGCTTTCCGCCCATGGCTCAGGCGCAGTCCACGTGCGGCCGGCATCCTTGGAGATGGCGCGCAAGGACTCTGCGGCGTCGGGATTGATTTCGTCCGCGGCGCGCCCGATGTTCGCCACCAGCGTCTTGTCATCCAACTGCAACACACTCGGGAACCAGACGCGGTGCGCGTCCGATTTGTACACGAGGACGGGATCCCCCACCGAGATGCTCACGGATCCGAGGTTGTACGTGTCCGCAGCACCGTAGGCAATGACACCGGCGAGACTGAGAATGAATGCGGAAGTCATTTCGCTATACTCCCTGATGCTGTTGTATCAGAATCCCGCGAACAAAGGCGCCCACTTCCTTCAAAGACTTCTCGCCTTCGGGGATAAGCTGAGCGAAGTAGTGCCAGACGTGAATCAGATCCTCTTCGACAGTGAGGGTGACCGGGACGCCCGCGTTGCGAGCGCGTTCGGCGAAGCGCAGGGAATCATCAAGAAGGATTTCGGACGTACCGACATGTATGAGCAACGGCGGCAGCCCCTGCAAGTCACCGTATAGGGGCGAGGACAGTGGGTTCGTGTGATCGGCTCCGCCCAGGTACCCGGCGGCGTAGCGGTACAGCTCGTCCGGTGTCAACATGGGGTCATCGGCGGCCTTTTGCACGACCGACGCCCCGGTAATGGCGAGGTCGGTCCACGGGGAGAGACACACGGCGGCAGCGGGAAGGGTTTCGCCGTCATCTTTCAGTTTCAGCAGAGCCGCCAAGGCCAAACCACCACCGCCGGAATCACCGGAAAGGATGATGCGCTGCGGCGGGATTCCGTTTGACAGCAGCCAGCGGTAGGCCGTCACGGCGTCGTCCACTGCTGCGGGGAAAGGATGTTCCGGTGCAAGGCGGTAACCCACCGAGAGGGCGCGCACGCCGCCTGCGCGGGCGAGGTCGGCGGCGAGGTGCCGGTGCGTGTTCAACGAGCCGACGTTGTATCCGCCGCCGTGGAAGAAGAGGAGCACGGCGCTGGGGCCGATTCCTGGCGTCGAAAGCCATTCCGAGGGGACGCCCCCGGCGTCGACGGGCTGCACCCTGACATCCGGAGGGAGGGGAAACATGGCCACGGCGCGCTCGAAGAGTTCGCGACGCTCCACGACGCTCGCGTCAGGAGCCACGGAGCGCGCGCGCGCCATGGCGATGAGTGATTGCAGTTGTTGGCTGCGCATGAGGTCCTTTCGTATCTGGATAGTGGCATTGGAAATCAGATCATGGGCTGGAAGCCCATGCCACCCCATGGCCATCTCCCGGGCGGCGAGGGACAGACACCGTGTTTCGCGGCCGAGAAAAAGAATCTCGGCGTGCAAAGCCTATGCGAAAGACGGCGTCAGTCCCGATAGTCTAGCTGGGGGTGCCGACTTCCTGCGGTTGTCCGACCTCGGCGGGGATATCGTGCTCCTTCCCGTTGCCGTTTCCATTGCCGGGCTTCTCGAATGCGAAGGGGAATTCTTCCTGCGGGATGACGGCCGGTTCGGCAATGACCAGTTCGCACTTGTCGCCGTCGCAGAAGAGGTCGCTGGCTTCGTCCGTGTTCAGGTTGCGGAAGTCCAGGAGGCCGAGTTTCGAGACGGCCACGTAATACATCTCCGCTGTGATCTCCTGGTACGGCGCTTGCGCGTAGTTGTGTTCCACGAGCGGCAGGAAACTGATGGACTTCAGGCGCGGTTCGTAGAGTTCGAGGATTTTGGGGATGTCCTTGGCTTCCTCAGGCCGGAAGGTAATTGTCGCGCTCACTTGGTTGTCCGCCCAGTAGTACTGCATCTGCGCGACGTTCTCGACCTGTTCCCAGATGGACACGTCATTCTTCGAGCGTTCGAAGACGGACTGCTTGACCGGGAAATAGACTACGAGCGTGTTGTCGCCGTACACCGATTCTTCGATGCGATACCCCGCCCGGCGGATGGGTTCAACCAACGGACTGGTCTTGTCCAGGCGGATGGTTCGGTAGTAGAACTGGGAGTGGGGGTAGTGGATACCCGGAGTGACGCCCGGCAGCAGGGAAACCGTGCCGCTGGGCTTCACGCTGGTCTTCTTGACGCTTTCGGGAACGCACAGCCACTGGGAATAGATCTTGTCCAATTGGCTGACGTAAGCGTAGCCTTCATCGCACCATTGGAAATGGGTGCGGCGTCCGTGTTTCTCGAAAGCCTCCACGATGCCGGACTGCGACAGCCCGATGCGCCGGTTGCGCAGCATGATCGCGTTCGTGCGTTCATTGTGCGTCGGGATCAGCGTGACGGTCTTTGCGTAAAGGTAGGCGAACTTGAGAGTTCGCTTATATTCGTCCAGGCTCTCGTGCAGCGAGGGGAAAGTCTCGACGAGATTGCAGATCTCATACGATTCAAGGCTTTGCTCGGCGCACGGGTTCGTGCCGGAGACCTTCACATCATCCCAGTTGACGCCATCCTTCAACCGCCCGTAGGCCCGGGCGTTTTCCAGCCAGAAATAGCCGGGCTCACCGTTCTTCGCGGTCTGCTGTCCCACGCCCTGATAGTTCATGCCGATCTCGGCGGACACGCTGTTGTTCGAGGCCCAGCGCCACGCCATCAAGGCTTCTTTGTGCAGCTCGGGGTCTTTCAAGCGCAAGTACTCGTCATCGGTCGGACTGCCAAGGGCCAGCTCCGCCGTGCGGCGGACACCACCCGAGACTACGCACTTGCCGATCACGTTCATGAGATCCGTGATATCCGCGGAGGTGATGCGTTCACCCACACGCGGGGCCAGGACCTTGTCGATATTCCCCACGCATTCCATCAGTGGCCCGGGACCCGGCGCGATCCCGCCAAAGGTCCGGATGGGTGCGCCGATGGGGCGGATTTGCGAGTAGTCGATGTGTGCGGGACGTTTGCCGCGCCCCACGTAGGCTTCCAGGAGGCAGCGGATGAGGTCGACCCAGCCCTCCTTCGAGTCTTCGACGACGTGGGTATAGCCGGCTTCCCGCGGTTCGTGGATGGTGACGGACCCCGCCCCCTTCGTGTCGAACGCCACGCCGACGCCCAGCATGGACATGTCCATCAGGAAGCAGAAGGGTTCCGAAAAGCTAAAGCTGATTTCTTCGGTCGAGACGAACGCGCAGTTGTTCAATGCGGCAGAACCGCGCTCGTAAATGTACTCGGTGCCCATCATCCACAGGCCACGGCCTGGGGGAAGGAACTTGAACTCCCACATGAGGCTGTACATTTCCTGCGCGGAATGCTGGGCCTTCTGGGCATTCCAGGGCAGTTTCAGGTTGCGGCAGTGATTAAGCTGGATGGTGTAGCATCCTTCGACCACGCGGCGCACGGTTTCCCAATACTCCTCGGTGCGTCCGCCTTCGCCGGGCACCGTGCGCGCGTACGTACGCTTGAACGTGACGTAGCCCAACGGGCCCCATTTGGGCTGACTCCCGCGAAACTGGTCGATGAATTTGTCTGAGAGTTTGAATCGCTCTTTGACCTCGAACAACATGTGGCGTCACCTCTCTTTACTGAAAACCCCGCCTATATCCATCGCGGCTACCCTGCGCTGCCGCCGCGTCTTCTGCTCATCCCGCGTTTACACTTTCTTGTTCGTGGTCTTGACCCACGGCAATCCGTCGGCCATCTCCACTTCGTAGTCGCCCATCAAGCTCGGGTAGCGATCCTTGACGGTTTCATAGACCTTGCCGAACACGACGCGCAACTCCTCTTCGGCGTCCGGGGCCGTGCGCATTTCGATTACGTGCCGTAACGCGCGGAAATTGCATGACCAGCCGATGGTGGTCGCAAGGCCTTCCGGTGCGACTCTGCGGAAGGCCGACGTCAGTTTCTTTTTGCGGTCGAATTTCGACTCGTCCTCGATCGCGTAGGCTTTTGCCAAGCTCCGCTGCACTTCTTCCAACTGCTCCAAGGTCTTCGCGTAGATCTCCATGCCGTTGTCATCTTCGCGGATATGCGAAGGCATGAACGCGGAGAGTCGGTCGAGGCGCACGAAGCGGAGCGACTCCTGCGAAATGGCCGTGCCCGCGCGGTGACGAACGAGTTCGTGCGTAAAGACCCGGCTGACATCGGCGAACACGAAGTTCAAAACCGCATGCTCGATCACGCTGCCGTGGCCAACTTCCAGCACATGCCCAAGGTAGTTGGCATTCCCTTTACGGACCCGGGTCACGTTGGGATTCAGGCCTGGTTCAAAACTGCGGTAACAGAGGCGCCCATACACTTCGCACAACTTTTCAGCGTCAGAAGGGGCATCGGTGCTCCACGCGGACACCCCCAGATGGTTGAGGTAGTCTTGCAGCCCGTCCTCAACTATACGGGTCTCGCCCACGAGGAAGACCTTTGGTTCGACAAAATTCATAGAGCCGTGATCCGTCCCTTAGTTCTTGGGGATAAAATGCGTAAGCAGTTGCAGCCCAATGGGTTGATTGTTGTTGTTACGAGATGTCGCCCCGCGCAGCCCGGCGGAATCGCCACGACGAAGAGGCTACCTGCATTATAGGGGCGCCCTTCCACGATGTCCACCACTATCTACCCTCCGCTGTTCCGCAATAGCAGCGGGCCGAACCCAAGTCCTCCAGAGAGGGCTCCGAACGGTCCTTCAAAAGTGTAAGTTATTTTATATAAATGGCTTGCAGCAGAAGCCGATCAGCACTTCCACCGAGACCGCACCGTGAGGAAGCCTACACCAACACCCCCCAGCGATTCCGGCTTGTCGCAGTCGGTCACTGCAATGGGCAGTCTATCACTAGAAGGCGAGAAAATCAATATGTTGTGGTATTTCAAGGGATTTGTCCACTATATAGGACCCTTGTGGGATAAGTGCAGATGAAATAAGGGTTCTGCAGGGGGGACGGCTAAGGCGGGGCGCGCGCAGATTACGATTCTCAAACGCAATTCGCATTTGTATCCCGGATTTTGGTACCATACACTCCGTGAAGCGGATTGAGAAAGGTGTCACAATGTCATGAGTAGGGGTGTGGGTGAGCGTGCTCTTGAGGACCTCCGGACCGTTCGCGTCATACATCCCATGTTGCTCTCCCTT
>JADLCA010000420.1 GCA_020847495.1 Candidatus Hydrogenedentota bacterium
GAACTTGTGGCGCTAACGGGCCACCACCAAGGTGGCCCCAACAGATGGGGCCGCGTTAGCGACCCCGTCATGCCGCTTTGAGCGGCTCACATCATAAAGCCCCCGGCTCGGCCGGGGGATACTTACTTCTGGACCCACGAGGGCGATTTGCACTGCTGGGAGCGCCGGCATCCCTGCGGCTTTTGAACATGCCCAAGAGGGCGGGAACCAATCCCGCCCTACGAAAGGCACATCTCATGGTTCGGCCGGCCATGCCGAAGTCCAATGCCTATTACGTGAGTTTTCCCCGTGTTGGGAAGAGCCCATCACGAATCTCCTTTCTTCACGGGAGGGGCATCCGTATAATGAGTCATCAATCGTAGCTGGCAATGGGAGCGGATCTTCCTCGCCGGAACTCCCAATAATATGAGAAAGGATGACGCGTCCATGAAGCGCCTTGTATCCGTTCTGCTTGTGTGTGCGGCGATGGCCTCGGCCCAGGAAGTGCCTGACAATACCCTCTCTCCGGACGAGAAGGAAGCGGGCTGGGTGCTCCTGTTCAATGGCAAGGACCTCAACGGGTGGAAGACTGACACGGGCGCCCCGAGCAAGACCCCTGTCCAGGATGGCGCCATCAATCCGCACGGCAGCGGCGCCTACATGCTCGTGTACGACAAGTATTATGGGGATTTTGTCTTGTCGCTCGATTTCAAAATCAGTGCGGGGTGTAACAGCGGGGTGTTTGTGCGCACGTTCCCGCTGCAGTCCGTGCAGGGGCACGACGTCGGGTGGAACGGCATCGAAGTCGCCATCGACGACACAACGTCGAATGGGTATACGGATACGGGCGCCATTTACGATCTCGTCGCGCCTACAAAGAACGCCATGAAGCCCGTAGGCGAATGGAACCACCTTGTCATCACCTGCAACCGCAATCTCATTACCGTCGAGCTGAACAACGAGACGGTCACGAATATGAACCTGGACGATTTCAAGGAGCCCAAGCGGCGTCCCGACGGTAGCGAGCATGGTTTCGAGAAATCGTGGTACACCCACAGCCGCAAGGGATACATCGGGCTGCAGGACCACGGCGCCGATTGCTGGTTCAAGAACATCAAGCTCTTGCCGATGAATGACGATGCGCGCGCGCGCCCCGAGTCCAAGGCCATTGTCAAGTAAGGCGATGCCGCTTCACGAACCCAGAATTCTGATTCGCTACTGCACGCAGTGCCGTTGGATGCTGCGCGCCGCGTGGATGGCCCAGGAACTGCTTTCCACGTTCGAGGCCGAGATTGGTGAAGTGGCGTTATCCCCTGGCACGGGCGGTATCTTCGAGGTATACGCGGGGGATCACCTGATCTGGTCCCGCTCGGCGGAAGGGCGTTTCCCCGACATCAAGGAACTCAAGCAGCGAGTGCGCGACGCCATAGCGCCCGGCAAGGCTCTCGGCCATTCCGAGCGCGCTTCCGCGCCGGAGTGAGCCGGATTTCCAGTGCGGCCTTACTGAAAGGGCTCTTCCTCCTCCTCGTCGGCCGGTTGGGCGATACCCGCATCGATTAGAAAGCGCAGCCCGGCTTTGGAATCCAGCATGTGGTCGACCGCACTGTTGATAACCGCCTCCCAACGCTTCACGTTGGCCTCCGGTTCCTGCGCGGAAACGGCATTCTCGATGGCCCGCAAGACGATGGCGGAGATCTCGTGGTGGGTTACATATTCCGCCGAACTGGAGAGATGATCCTTGCGGCCCCAGATGTAATTGGGTGGGGCAGGTGCAGTCCATAGCGCTCCTTCGTCAGCTGCCCAGGAACGCCAGTACCGCGATCCGAAGTCGACCAGTTCCACACCGCCAGGACCCCGGTCGCACTCGATCCACACGTAGTAGGCATGGATATCGATGTTCTCGATATGCGCCTGCAAACCGAAAGGCGCACCCCCGCACCGCACCTCGATCGATCCCGCGACCGGCACGTAGTCTTCTCCCGTCAAGTACTTCAAGAGGAAACAACCGATCGTGTTGATGGGACCGATGTGCATGATCGAAGGCTGCATCATTCGCAGCAACGCAACGTGCAACGATTCGGCAATAACATCGCGCACGTCTTCTGCCGGAGGGTACTTCGGCATCTGACAGATCTCCTCATCCTCTCCCGATTCGTTAAGGTAACGCGAATTCGCCCGTGGATTCAACGCTCTGCTGAATCTCGAGACTGCCGCCATTCACCCGGTACGAAAGGTTTGATACAATACGAGGTAATGCCCGACTCGGGCGATTCGGAGAAAACGACATCGTGCGCCCTCTCCCGTCCCACAGGCCATACGCCAATACGTACCGCAGTATTGTGCCGCTTCTCGTATCTGCGATTCTGGGATTTTGCGGCTATGCCGAGAACGGCAGCTCCGCTGCGCGCCTCGATCCGCCAGCGGTGGAGCATCCGCCGGCATTCGCCCGGGAACCGGTACGCGGCGTTCTTCACGTAGTGAACACCGGAACCGGGTCCTTCCGCATCGTTCAAGCGAAAACCACATGCCACTGCACCACAGCTGTCGTGAACACCGGCAAGATTGACCCCGGAGAGAAAGGCGAGATCGAATACACAATGGACTCCGCCGCGGCTACGCGCCGGAGTGTTAGCATCTATGTACAGACGAACCCGCCGCTTCCCGAACCGCTTGTGTTCAAGGCCACCGCTTCATGGAAGCCGCTCCTTCTTGTCGATTCGGCGTCCCTTCGCATTCAGGCAGAACTCGGAAAGAAGATCGAACACCGCGTCCCCATCCGGCCCGCGGAAGGCGCGGGCGCCATCAAAGTGACAGGCGCCACCACCCGGCAGACAGGGTACGAATTAGCCTTGGAGGCACCTCCACCCGGGGATAGGCTCCTCGCCGTCCTGGTCATTCGCACAACTGACGACCCGCCGCCCCGCGGACGGGCGCTCCGCGTTTCTCTCGCCTATGAGCGCGGGGAGGCGGGAACCCAGGACGTGACCTTCGAGGTCAATGTCCATTCCGATTTCATCATCTCGCCCGCTCCTTTGATTGTGGAGCTTGAGAATGACGTCACGTGGACCAACATTGCTTTCACAGTCATCAACACACAGGGACGTCCCTTCACAATCAAATCGATCCGTTCCGATCGGTTCGCAGTACGGAGCCCGAAGCTGTCCGCGGTCCCGGCAGCAAGGCAGCAGGTCTCCTTCACGGCAGATTTCGGTTCGGGTCCGATACCCCCGCGCGGGACCTTGTTCTTGGACCTTGGAAAGGACCTTGGGGTCTTTTCGACCGACGCGCATTTCAACCCGCCACAGCAGCGCAAGTGAGCATTGGGTCTCGATTCTGCTATCATTCTTTCCCGCGTGGAGCCGGCGCAGAGGGCGCCGGGCCGGGTTGTGCGCGGAAGGAGCAGTCATCATGGCACGCAAGTACGTCATTGGTCTGGACTATGGTACCGAATCCGGCCGGGCCCTCTTGGTCGCGGTCGACAACGGCGAAGAAGTCGCCATGGCTGTCGAGCCGTATCCAGACGGTGTCATCGATGATGTCCTGCCGGGCACTGGGAAGAAGCTCGAGCCCGACTGGGCGCTCCAGAATCCGCGTGACTACCTCTACGTGCTGGAACGCGTCATCCCCAAGGTGCTCATGGACTCCGGCGTCAGCGGAGACGACATCATCGGGATCAGCACGGACTTCACCGCATGCACGATGTTGCCTGTCGACAAGGACGGCACTCCCCTCTGCATGAAGCCGGAGTTTGCGGCCAATCCGAACGCGTGGGTCAAGCTATGGAAGCATCATGCTGCCCAGCCGGAAGCCGATCGCATCAACGAACTCGCCGCGAAACGCGGTGAGTCCTTTCTTGCACGCTACGGCGGGAAGATCTCCAGCGAGTGGTTCTTCCCGAAGGCGCTGCAGATTCTCGACGAGGCCCCGGAAGTCTACGAGGCGGCCGACCGCCTGATCGAAGCGGGCGACTGGATCGTCCTGCAACTCTGCGGCGAGGAGAAGCGCAACGCGTGCGTCGCGGGGTACAAGGCGATCTGGGACGAAGGCTACCCAAGCCCGGACTTCTTCCGCGCGCTCGACCCGCGTTTTGAACATGTCGTTCGCGACAAGATGAGCGAAGACATCTACCCCGCCGGCGTGAAGGCCGGTGGCCTCCTTCCCGAAATGGCGAAAAAGCTCGGCCTCAAGCCCGGCACGGCCGTGGCCACGGGCGGCGTCGATGCCCACGTCGCGGTGCCCGCCGCTACGGTCACAACCGCGGGCAAGATGGTCATGATCATGGGCACCAGCCTGTGCCACATGGTGTGCGGCACCGAGAAGAAGGTCATCGAAGGGATGTGCGGCGTCGTAAAGGACGGTATTCTGCCCGGTTTCTATGGCTTTGAGGCGGGGCAGACGGCCGTGGGCGATATTTTCGCCTGGTTCATCGAGCACTGCGTGCCGGCTTCTATCGCGGAAGAAGCCCGCAAGGCCGGCTCCGACATCCACGGTTACCTCGGCAAACAGGCCGCCGCGCTCAAACCCGGAGAGTCGGGTGTCCTCTGTCTCGACTGGTGGAACGGCAATCGCTCGATTCTGGTCGATGCGGACCTCACGGGTCTCATGATGGGCATGACCCTGACCACGACCCCCGCGGAGATGTATCGCGCCGTGCTGGAAAGCACCGCGTTTGGCACCTACACCATCATCCGCCAGCTTGAAGAAGGCGGCGTCCCCATTACGGAACTCTACGCATGCGGCGGTCTTCCCGGAAAGAACCCGCTCCTGATGCAGATCTTCGCCGATGTCACCAATCGCGAGATCAAGGTCAGCGCGAGCGACCAGACCGTTGCGCTCGGTTGCGCCATGTGGGGCGCGGTCGCCGCAGGATCGGCGGCGGGCGGCTACGATGATGTCACCCACGCCGCCGCGAACATGGCGCGCCTGCGCGACACGGTATACACGCCCAATCCTGAGGCGCACGCCGCGTACGAGAAGCTGTACGCCATTTACCGCCGCTTGCACGACCTCTTCGGCAAAGGCGGCGACAACGCCATGAAAGATCTCAAGGCAATCAAGGCCGCAGTGCGCCGGGCTTGACCGCAGAATATGCAGGAGCACTTCATGCTGATTGAATGGGATGACCAGAAGTTCGGAACGGGTTTCGAGGAGATCGACGCCCAGCATAAGGAGTTGTTCCGGCGGATCAATCTGTTGACCGAGGCGATCCAGCGAAACCCGCTTGCGAAGGCCGAAGCCGGCAATCTCATGTACTTCCTCGATGACTACGTGAAGCAACACTTTGCCTGCGAGGAAGGAGTCATGGAGCGCCACCATTGTTCCGCGTGCCCTCGAAACAAGGCCGACCACACTGGCTTCGTGAAGTCGTTCAAGGAACTGCGTCTCGCGTTCGACCGCGAGGGCATCACTCCCGCATTCGTCGACCGGATTCACCGCGATGTGGTCGAATGGATCGAGAATCATGTGGCACAGGTGGACACGGACCTCCGTACCGTCGCCACCTAGGGCGATGACCACGCCGGTGGGCCGCGGTAGACTTCGACAGACCTAAGGGAAATCACCATGCGCAAAGAGTCTCTCACATTTCTGAAGCATCTGCTTTCCACGCCCAGTC
>JADLCA010000421.1 GCA_020847495.1 Candidatus Hydrogenedentota bacterium
CGTATACTAAGCATGCGTTACCTCCCGCAATTCCAACTTCATCCCGTTTTGCTCATCGAAGAATTCGCCGAGACGGAGTTTCCTCGTCAGAACAATACGCAAACTTGCTCGTGTTAACATTCTGGGCGTTGCCAACTGCCACCGTGTAATGCTAGTCATAACGGCGCGATGCCTGACGGTTGCATCGATGTTCAGGTGCGTAGGGCCGTTTGGGGTAGATTCGTGCTTGTGCCAGTCGCCAACGTGTGCTAAGGACGTGGAGCAGGCCATGTCTCAAAGCCCCTGAAGCATTTCGCGAGTCTTTGCCAGTAAATCTCGATCACCTTCTGAGATTCCGTCGGGGTGGAAGTGCATGACAGCGTTGCGGATTTCACGTACTTTGTCAAGACGCTCCACGAAGAGCTTTCTGCTGAAGCCTAAGTTCAAGCGCTTCCAGATATCTTCTCGCCCCAAAGCCCGGAGATACTCACCAAAGGTCAAACCATCCACTGACTGTATGCAGTTGGCTCGTTTGTCATCGGACGGGTCAACAATCTCTCGTAATTGCAGTTTGTTTAGTCTAGCCCGTGCGAGCAAGTCGCGCAGATGGTTCTCTATCTGCTCCAAGAACAGGAATGGTTCGGAAAGAACAACGAACTGTTCCGCAATAGTTCGAGTCGTGACCATACCGCATATTGTATTGTCCTTTGCACGGACCAGAATAGCGCCGCCTTGTATGATGTCGCGGACCGCATCGAAGAGTGGGGTATCTAACCCAACTACCCTTACATAAGGGTCCATACAGTCACGCGCTGTGTTGGGTGGTTTTCCCCCGACGTTCGCTTTGCCGAGCGACTCCCATGTGATGATTCCCTCTGCATTGCGGCTGTCGCGCAGTACTGGAAGATGCGAAATCCCCTCAGAAACAAGATAGAAGGTTACTTTGCCCAGTTCGTCTCCTGGCCGAACGTGAACGGGGGTTCTGTTCGCGGCCTCCAGTACCCCAATTGGCAAGTAGGTGCGCCGCTGTTCCTCGATGGATTCCTCAATACTCGCAAGGTCCTCGAGTTCTGGTTTTTCATGGCGCGGTCTTGGAGTCGGCGTCGGTAGCAGAGTTGGTTTCGCAGTCGCCGTGGGTTTTGGGAATTTCGGAGGGCGCCCACGGGGTCGTTTCATTCGCGGCTGAAGAGTAATGATCGAGTCGATGTGAACCTCGTCAAATGCTGGGTCAGTCTCGACTCCAAGAGATGTCAGCTTGCTTCGCATGTAGCGAGTCACATCTTTACCGCGTCGTTCTTGCCAAAAATATCCCAGCAATTCGCGGACGGTCAATTCACGAGACTTCCCCGTTTCTTTGATCAGCTTTGTCAGCCTTACAAAATCGTCTTTGGGCTTGAACGGCATATGTTTCTCCGATAGTCAATACATCTTGCATGATGCTATTGTAGGTCCTTGTTCTCGACAATGGGAGTCGCTACAGCCTCCCGAAACATCGAGGACCTCGCTGGTAAACCCCTAAGTTGAAGACGGGATTCTGCCATGGTATGGACGTATGGGGACAGTAGACTTTTGCTATTTGCCTTCCTTGCGTTTTGAGGTGGAAGTCCTCCAACGGAATCTGTGTGCGGTGCTTCGGCCCCCTCTGGCATATCCGGCCAGAACTTCTCACCGCAGTTTCGCGACAGAAATACGCTGTCATACTAGCACGACTGCTTCACTTGCGCAATCCAATTGGACAGTCTAATCCGGAGGTGCGGAGGCCCCACCGGATTTCGAAATTGCGGGGGACGATCTAGGGACCAGGATTGATGCTTTACGAGCGTCTGTCTTTGCGCTGCCAAAGATGAACGCGCTCAGCCTAGCTGACGTACATTGGAGGAGAGGTACACCTCCATGCTCCGGATGGAACCTCTGCAAGGGGGTACTCTCTTGGGCGTTCCACGCTTCAAAGCTGCGGCAGCGGCTCGCAGGTGCTATGATAGTGCCATGAAACTCTTGTGCGTGTGTAGTGCGCTTGACCTCCGGCACCGGTTTGGGTGCACGCCTGCCTGGTGGCAGTTCCTGAAAGGGCTGCACGAGGAAGGCCACGACGTCATCGCCATCCCGTACATGGGCGCCGCCATTGAGACGCCCTGGTGGCGCGCCTATCCCAATCCCTGCGCCATTGAAGGCCAGGCGTTTTCCGCGATCAAGAAGTTCCTGGGCCAAGGGCCCACGTCGACGGAAGCCGGCTTCGGGTCAAAGTTCAGCAAGGCCGCCCTCGATGGATGGGTTCGGCCGCGCTGGTCCAATCATCTTTCGCACGTGCTGCTGCAGGAACGAAACGTGGACGCGGTGATTGTGTTCTCGGTGCCGGTCAGCCATTTCACGGGGATCCCGGCTCACCTTCGCGAGCGCTACCGGGTACCGGTATTCTACTTCGACGGCGACGTGCCGGCCAGTCTCCCACGCTTCGGCGGTTTTGCTTCGGGCTTTAACTCGTATGAGGGCGCGAACCCGGGCGAATACGACGGGTTCATGTGCAATTCCGCGGGCGGGGCCGAGGAGTTGCTCGCCATGGGCGCAAAGAAGGTGCGGACGGTCCATTGGGGCGTCGACCCCTCACTCTACGAACCCTTGGCCATCGAGGAAAACCGCGACGTTTTCTTCTACGGCTACGGCGTCGAGTACCGGCAGGAGTGGGTCGGGCGCATGATCGTCGAGCCCAGCCGCATGTATCCGGAGGCTTCCTTCTCCGTTGGTGGAAAGGGGTTTCCGGATGACTTGGGCCACGCGCAATTCGTGGGCGACGTCCCGCACAATACGCTGCGCGCCGCCTGCTGCCGCAGCCGGATCAATCTCAATATCACGCGCGACAGCCACGCCTCGGTGCGCGAGTCCTCGAGCACACGTCCCTTCGAGTTGGCGGCCATGGGTCGCTGCATTGTGAGCAACCCCCTGTCCTGCGTCGAGGCATGGTTCACCCCCGGCGAGGAGATTCTCGTTGTGGAATCGGCCGAAGAGGCGGTGAGCACGTACAAGGGCCTTCTGCAAAACCCCGAGAGACGCCGCGCCATCGGCGAGGCCGCCCGCAAGAAGGTTCTGGCCGCGCACACGCACCGGCACCGCGCGCGCGAGATTGCCGAATTCGTCGCTTCCTGACTAAGAGACTCTAACAAAATCCGATGTAGCGCAGGCGTCCCGCCTGCATCTTCAGAATTGCAGGCGAGACGCCTGCGCTACACTCACACGGTTTCTGTTAGGGTCTCTAAGCCTGCCTCCCGCCAATTCGCCTACGAAGACATGAAGGCCCGCAGGATGGAGTAGTAGACGTACCACACCACACCCATGACCCGCTGCTGGAAGGCCGGCCAGAACAGGAAGAGCAGAAACAGTATCGACGCGATGGCAAGCCAACTGGTGAGGAGACGGCGCAGCATTTCAAGCAGGAAGCTTGCGGTGCGTCTCACGAAACGCCACAAGCTCAAGGCGCCTTCCTGAGCGGCCCACCCCAGATCGCTCTCGGAAACGATACCGCGGCTGCGGCGCGCCAGACCATCGGGGGAACAGTCCACTGCGAGAAGCGTGTGGCCAATCTGCACCATTCCGCCATTCCGCACGATGCGTGACTTCAGGGTGCCGGCGCGCTTTCCATTCACCAGCACAGGGCCGCGCCCCGTGCTGCGCACGCGGTAGCCGTCGGAAACGACGGTCACGAGGGCATGCAGGTCAGACACGTCTTGATCGAGTCGAACCTGCACCGGGCAACTCGTATCGCTGCCCACGTGAAACGGCGCGCGCACAATGGGAAATTCCGTGCCGTCTTCCGGCCCGTTGACAATCACAAAGCACTCCGCTTGTCCCGCAGCCCTCATGGTTTCACCGCCTCATCTTCCTTGAGCGCCCCACCCTGTCGGAACACGAGCAGTCCGTTTTCCTACAACACTTCAATGGTGTCACCGGGCTTGAACTTGCCTTCGAGCAGCATCGCGCTTATCGGGTTCATGACTTGGCGGTCCACCGCGCGGCGCATCTCGCGCGCGCCAAGCTCGGGACTGTACCCGGAGCGGGCAAGGAGTTCGTAGGCGCCCTGATAAACCTTCAGTTCGAGCTGCTTCTCCTTCAAGCGTCCCTGCATTTCCTTCAAGCACAGCTTGAGCATCGTGCGAACATCCTCGAACACGAGCGGATAAAACGGCACGATTTCGTCGATGCGATTGATGAACTCCGCGCGGAACTGGCGGCGCAGTTCATCCATGAGCAGATCATTCTGGCTCGGATGATCGGCACGGTGCAGGAATTGCGCGCCGATGTTCGAGGTGAAAATGATGATGCAGTTGCGGAAGCTGATCTCGCGGCCCCGAGAGTCGCGCATGCGGCCCTCGTCGAGTATCGGCAGGAAGATATCAAAGATGCGGCGGTGGGCCTTTTCAATCTCGTCGAACAACAGGATGCAGAAGGGGTGGTTGCGCACGGCCTGCGTCAGGCGGCCTTCTTCGTCGCTCCCTTTGTACCCCGGGGGCGCCCCCAGCAGCCGCGACACCGAATGCTCTTCAATGTACTCCGACATGTCGAACGTGACGAGGTCGTCCTTGGAGCCGAACAAATAGCTGGCGAGCAGCTTTGCAAGCTGAGTCTTGCCCACACCCGTAGGTCCGAGGAACAGCAAAACCGCGTCCGGGCGGTTGGGGTCTGCCAAGCCCGCGCGGGCCCGGATCACCGCAGCGACCGCGCGCGAGATCGCCTCGTCCTGCCCCACGAGCCGCCGCCGGAGTTTACGTTCGAGGTCGCCCAGGCGCACGCGCTCTTCCGCCGTGATCTCCTCGATGGGGATGCCTGTCATACGGCTCACCACGCGACGGACATCGTGCGGCGTGACCTTCTCTCCCGGCGGCGTGTCGCTGTCCATGGCTAGGCTGTGTCCTTGCACGGCGAACGTTTTCAAGCGATACCGGGCGCAGGCCTGGTCCAGCGCGTCGATGGCCTTGTCGGGCAGTTGGCGGTTGGGCATGTAGCGCTGCGTGAGCGTAATGGCGGCGTGCAAGGCCTTCCGGCTGATATGCACGCTGTGGTGCTTTTCAAGGATGGGCCGCAGGTGCATCAAGACCTCCCAGGTGGCGGTGGGGGACAACTCTTCCACGCGCAACATCTGGAATCGGCGTTCCAGCGCGGGATCCTTTTCGATGAATTTGCGGTACTCCTGCATGGTGGTTGCGCCGATGCAGCGGATCTCACCCCGGGCCAGGGCGGGCTTCAGGAGATTTGCCATGTCAATCGAACCGCCTTCGGTGCTGCCCGCGCCCATCACAAGATGAATTTCGTCAATGAAGAGAACCGTGTTCTCGGCTACACGAAGCTGTTCCACCAGGCCGAGCAACTTCTCCTCGAAAGCGCCCCGGTACTGCGTGCCGGACATCAGCGCGGCCATGTTCAATTCGAGGATGCGGTATCCGCTAAGCAGATTGCCCGCCCCCTTGTGCACGCCGGCCCACGCGAGCCCCTCGATGATTCGCGTCTTGCCGACACCCGCCTCGCCCACAAGGATGACGTTGTTTTTCGTCTTGCGGGTCAAGGTCTCGAGCACCGAGAAGATCTCGCGGTTCCGGCCGATGGCCGGTTCGAGTCTTCCCTGGCGTGCAGCCTCGGTAAGGTCGCGCGTAAGGTCGTCCAACGATTTCGAGGCGGGCGCAGGCTCATCGAATACAGGCGATTCGATCACCTGCGGGCCGCTGCGCCGGGTTTCCCGATGCGAAGGTTCAGGCTGCGCCTCGGCGACTCGCGTGCTGGCGCGCGTTGAGGGCGCGACGCCCTTGCTGAGTTCCCCGCGCAGACTCTGGAGCATTTCGCCGCGGTTGAGCCCGAGGCGGTCCATGGCGCGGCACGGGGCCGCGTGCGCATCCGCCAGAATGGCGAGCAAGAGGTGCCCTGCGGTCGGACTGGATTTGTTGATGCGCTGCGCCAAGCGCGCGGCCTCGCTGGTGATGCCCGCGCAACGGGGCGTGTAGAACACCTCGGCCCCGAATGTCGGCATACGGCCACGCCACGCCTCACGGCTCATTTCCTGACCCGCCATCTTGAGGTTGTCGTGAAAATGCTTGCGGAAACGCCGCGGAAGCAGATCCGCCTTGACGAGGATTGCTTCGAATAGATGGTCCACACCCACATAGAACTGGCTTCGGCGAACGCTCAGGTGGGTCGCTTCATCCAGCAGTTCATTGATCTCGGGAGAAACCGGAACTTGCACGTACCCTCGCCCCTCGACTCAAACCTCGGCGTGGCGCGGGACTCGTTGCCGTTGCGAACGGAGGGTCCCCCCGCGGCCCAGTGCCGCGCTGCTCACGACAGCCTTAGTGTACAGGTTCAGCAAAGATACTGAAAGTGTCTGATACTGCGGTGTGACGGAGGAGGTTGCCCGGCGGATCGCGTCAGGCGGTACTAAGAGGAAGGACACTGCTGCTCGGATTCCACCAACTCGTGCTCGTACCAATTGCGCCACGCGGCCGCATTGTGGGCAATCCAATCCATGATGGCCTCTTTGCCCAGGTCCCGGCCGGCCTTTTCGGATTCAATCCACTTGTGGCGATTGATTTCTTCGCGCTGCTGCGCCATGCATTTCCGCTGGCGCTCTTCACGCCACGCGGCCGCCTCGTTCGCCAGCCAATGGGCCAGCGCGTCTTCAAACGAGACATCCTCGCCAAATTCAGCGGACAGCCGCGCCCGGTGCCGCGCTACTGCGTTATGTTCCGCAGGTGTAAGTTGATACTCCATCTTTGGACTACTCTTGCCCTTCTCACCGCCCCCACGCGGTGAAAGTCTGCCGAGCCTCCGCCAAACTGCCCGGAGGCGTAAGGCGCTATAACTATAGACGAAACCTTGGCCGAATTCTACAACAACTTCTTTGGGTTGCTGCGACTTCCTGGCGTTCTCTCGCTATTGCCAGTTTTTGTCTACTATTAAATTATACCGCGAACGCCATGAATTGTTCCAGAAGGTTGGGGATTCCGGAGCTTTGTGCGTCTTCTGGAGTAAGAATCTACCGGATAAGCCGATGGCGGGGGCATCGCCCCCGCCACCTTAAAGCATTGTATATGTCTAAGTTAGGTCCCGTAGAGCTTAGTTCAACGGAGCCGAGGCGACCGTCACCGCGCTGCCGTCAGCGGTGAAGCGAATCACGCCGGACTCGTCCACGAAGTACTGCCGGTAGCCTGTGCGGCCTGCCGCAGCCGGGGGGGCCGTGCAGGTGTAGGC
>JADLCA010000422.1 GCA_020847495.1 Candidatus Hydrogenedentota bacterium
AACTGGGCGTCGCGGCGGACACGACGGTCCAGATTGTGATGGCGGACGGCACGGAGCACACCCTGCAATTTGGTCCGGAAGAGAACGGTTCGCACGCCGTCGCAATTGGCGGAAAGGCGCAATCGTTCCGTGCGGAATCGTTGGACGTGAAGGAAGTCACGCCGTCCAGCGCGTCGTTGAAACAGGAAGCGGCTCCCACGCCCACGTCCGATGCTGCGACCGCGCCAGCGCCCGTGGAAACGCCTGCGGCACCTGCGGAAGGCCTGACCCCCTTGGCGCCAGCGGAGATCACGCCGGTGATGCCTGAGACGCCTTCTGCGGTGCTCGACGTGCAGCCGGCTCCCGCGCCCGCTCCGGTTGAAGTGAGTCCCGCGCCCGCGCCCGAACAGCCCGCGCCAACGCCTGAGGCTGCTGCTCCCGCACCTGCGGAATCGCAGCCTGCGCCGGAGACGGCAGCGCCCGCGGACGCGCAACCTGCCGTCGAGACTCCGGCGCCCGCGGAGACAACGGCACCAGCGCCTGCGGAATCGCAACCCGCAACCGAGACCCCGGCGCCAACCGAAACAGCCCCGGCACAGCCGCAAGGCTGAGAGGCCGTCGCGAGCAACAGAAATTGAACCACGGCGGTACGCGTCCCAGCGCGTACCGCCTTTCTTGCATCTGCGTGGCTCGTGTGGGTGAAGGGACAGACCCCGTGTTTCGCTCCGCAAAGCCTACGCGAAAGACGGGGTCAGTCCCATTCAACTGCCGTTTTTGGGTTCAAATGTGACTGATATGGATGAAGGCAGACCCAGCGATAGATCTGGGCTATTATCTGTCGTCCCTATCGGAACTCGTCGCCGAGCCCAGACAGTATCCGAGAAATCGGTACTCTCAAGAAGTGAGGACAATACATGAGAATACAGATTGCCTTCATAGTCGTGGCCATGGTGGCCGCCCAAGTACTGCCCGCGCAGGAGGCTGTGGATTCGTCCCGGCGCAATGCCATCGTGACCGCCATCGAGAAGGCCGCGCCCGCGGTGGTTTCTGTCAATGTCGTGCAGGTGCGCGCCCAACGGGAACTGCCGCCGATGTTTCGCGACTTCTGGGATTTCTTCTACCTGCCGCCCAGCAACTACCGGCTGGAAAAGCGCCGTCAGGACTCCGTGGGCAGCGGGTTCTTCGTGTCGAAGGATGGTTACCTCCTCACGAACTTCCACGTGATCGAAGACGCGGATGAGGTGGCTTCGGTTACGCTTTCCGACGGGCGCGAACTGCCGGTCGAACTGATCGGCGCGGACGAGCGGACGGACCTCGCGGTGCTCAAAGCTTCGCAGGCGAACGTGCCCAGCATTCCCTTGGGCAACTCGGACGACCTCCTGACAGGCGAGTGGGCCATTGCGATCGGCAACCCTTTCGGTCCCTTGATGAGTGACCCGCAGCCGACCGTGAGCGTGGGCGTGGTATCGGCCAACCATCGCCGGGTGAGTCCGAGCGTGGGCGGCGGCGAGCGCCTGTACCAGGGGATGATTCAGACCGACGCCGCGATCAACCCCGGCAATAGCGGGGGACCTCTTGTGAACGCGAAGGGCGAAGTCATCGGCGTGAACACCATGATTTTCAGCCAGAGCGGCGGCAGCGTGGGACTTGGCTTCGCGATTCCCATCAACCGAGCCCGGCGCGTGGCCGACGAGATCATCCGTTACGGAAGGCGTCGCGACCCCTGGGCGGGCTTCAAGGTGGATGATCTCGCGAGTCTGCCGCAGCCGCTCATCGCGGAGTTGGGCGTGCACGCCACCTCCGGGTGCCTTGTACGCAACATCCTGCGCGATGCGCCCGCGTATCAGGCAGGGCTGCGCCCCGGCGATGTCGTGACGGCGATCAACGGCCAGCATGTCGAGACCGCCACCGACATCGATTTCGCCATCTGGGACCTATTTGTCGGCGACACAATCTCGCTGGAGGTGGACCGCAAGGGAGAAGCGCTGAAGTTTGAGTTTCCCGTGCAGGAACTCGGGCGGTAGATTCGCGTTCCTGGCCGTACATCTGCGCCAATCCTCGTGGTATAGTTAGGTTGAGTGAAGTGCCGTGTGATGGGCGGTCGCATGCGCGATACATGCATCGGAGCAAATAGATGACAAATGCTGAGAGAATCATTGAAGAGGCGCGGACGCTGTCCGTGGATGAGCGCCTGGCGGTGGTGGATTCTCTGCTGCGGTCCGTGCATTCTCCCGATCCCACGGTGGAGGAGGAATGGGCGGATGTAGCCCGGCGCCGTCTTGACGAACTCCAGTCCGGACAGCAGAAAGCCATCCCCGCCGATCAGGTTTTCGCCAAACTCAATACGCGTTTCCCCAGCCTGTGAACGTCGAGTTCCATCCTGAGGCGGAAGTCGAGTTCATCGGAGCGGTCGACTACTACGAGGCCCACGAAGTCAACGTGGGTCTTGCTTTTGCCCGCGAAATCCGCGCGACTATCCTTCGCACCTGGATCATCCCTCCGCGTGGCCAAGCGTCGAAGCCGCTATCCGACGCTGCCTGACGCGCCGCTTTCCCTATTCCATTTTGTATGCCATCGGCGGGAAGACTCTGACAGTGCTCGCCGTGATGCATCTCCATCGTAGACCGGAGTACTGGAAAACAAGAATAACTCAGGCCCCTTGGCCGCCGGACAAACCCTACCAAGAAGAATAGAAATGGGGCGTTCCAAGGCTGTGACTACGTCGAAACGACATATCCCGGCAGGTCTTTCAGCCGCACGCATGCCGCAGTCCCTCCTGCATCGACATCCATCAGCGCTGGAACGGCCTGCTTACACACCTCCGCGGCATAGGGACAACGGGGATGAAACGCGCAGCCCCGCGGGGGATTCAGGGGGGACGGCGGATCGCCGCGGAGAAGAATCTCGCGGCGGTCCCGCTTATGTTCGGGCGTGGGTCTGGGAATGGCGTTGATGAGCGCGCGCGTGTAGGGATGCGCGGGCCGCTTGAACACGCGCTCCGCCGGGCCCAGCTCGACGATCCGGCCCAGGTACATCACGGCAATGCGATGCGCGAGATGATGCACCACGGACAGGTCGTGCGAGATCAAGATGAGCGTCAGCCCCTCTTCCCGGCACAGCCCGGCGATCAAGTTCAGTATCTGCGCCTGGACGGAGACATCCAGCGCCGAGACCGGTTCGTCGGCGATGATCAACTTCGGTTCCAACGCCAGGGCCCGCGCGATGGCAATGCGCTGGCGCTGTCCGCCGGAGAACTCGTGCGGGTACTTCTTCGCGAACCGCGCAGCAAGCCCCACGCGCTCCATCAGCGCGGAGACGCGGTCCGCCACGCCGGAGCGCGGTACGATACGGTGCACAAGCAGAGGCTCCGCAACCGCATCGTAAACGGTCATTCTTGGGTTTAACGACGCATACGGGTCCTGAAAGACCATCTGCATGCGCGTTCGCGCCGCGCGGAGTTGCTGGCGTGTCAAGTCCCCGAGAGCCTTTCCTTCGAAGACGACGCGTCCGCGTGTGATCGGCGCAAGCCGGAGGATGGTCCGCGCGAGCGTGGACTTGCCGCAACCCGATTCGCCTACAAGACCGAGGACTTCTCCCGTGGGCACACGCAATGTCACACCATCCACAGCCTTGACCAGTCCTACTTGCCTTTCGATGAGCGTGCCCTCGCGCACGGGGAAGTGTGTGGCCACATCGTCGAGTTCGAGAATAGAGGGAACCGCGTTCACGGCAACTCACCCTCCTGCTCGCGAATGCACGCGCTCTCGTGTCCTTCCCGCAACTCACGGAGTGCGATGGCAGCCGATTGGCAGCGCGGCACCGCCACTTCGCAACGCGGCGCGAACGGGCAGCCGGTGATAGGCTGCGCGAGGTCCGGGGGCATGCCTTTGATGCTGTACAGGGCCTCGCCTTTCTTGCGGGCGGCCGGCAGCGACGCCATGAGCGCCCGCGTATACGGGTGGCCAGGCTTCTGAAACAGCTGGGATGTCGTGGCCGCCTCCACAATGCGCCCCGCGTACATGACCAGCACGCGATCGCATACTTCCGCGATGACACCGAGGTCGTGCGTGACCAGGATGACGGCCATGCCCATCTCGGATTGAATCTGCTTGATCAACTCGAGGATTTGCGCCTGGACCGTCACGTCCAGTGCGGTGGTCGGCTCGTCGGCGATGAGCAGTTGCGGACGCGTGATCAACGCCATCGCAATCATGACGCGCTGACGCATGCCCCCGGAGAATTGGTGGGGATAATCCAGCAGGCGCCGGGGAGCATCCTGGATGCCGACGGTTTCAAGGGCGCGCACCGCGTGCTCGCGTGCCTTGTTGATCGAGCAGCGGTCGTGGATCAGCAAGGGCTCCATGATCTGCCTGCCCACGCGCATGTACGGGTTCAACGCCGTCATCGGGTCTTGAAAGATCATGCTGATGCGTTTGCCGCGGATAGCCCGGTGCTCCGCGCGCGAACACCGCAGCAAATCGACACCATTGAAGCGGGCCGGGCCGCTCTCGACGCGTCCCGGCGGCATGGGGACGAGCCCCATCAGCGTCAGGGTCGTGACGGACTTGCCCGAGCCCGATTCGCCCACGATGCCGAGGGTCTCGCCGGGTTCGACCTGAAACGACACGCCGTCCACCGCGCGCACGACGCCTTCGCGCGTGTGGAAGTAGGTCCGAAGGTCTTCGACCTTCAAGAGCGGCATGCTACGTCTCCGTTTGTGTAAGCATCCATCCTCAGTCCTTCGCCATGCGCGGATCGAGGGCGTCGCGCAGGCCGTCGCCCAGGAAGTTGA
>JADLCA010000423.1 GCA_020847495.1 Candidatus Hydrogenedentota bacterium
AATCCCGCCCTACTGTGCTCCCCCCGGAGACTCTTCACGTGTGGGACCGGCGCCCTCGACGGTCGAACGGTGCATTCAACAGACCCCGGCCGCACCGGTCCTTTCCGACTCTCCGCGCATCGCACCGTGCAAGCGCATCGCCTGCAAGCAGAATGCTTCCAATCGCGCTTCGATGATCTGCGGGAAGGCATTTCCATCGGTCTCTATGGCCAGGAACGGTAGCTTCCGCTCTCCTTCAAGCAAAGACGCCGCGATGCCGTCGCCCCCTTCCCCGTGCAACTCTCGCTTCTCCTTTGTGGTCAACTTCTGATTCAGGATCGCTTCCGCGATCCGCGAGGGCATGCACCCGAATGGCCCGATCGAAATGATCCCGCAGGACGGCTCCAGTATCTCGTGCAGCGCCGCACCCACGGTCAGGATCGCCTCGCCGGTAAGCCGGGGCGACACGAATCTGCTGCCCGCCGCGACAACCTCGTCCACGTCTCCATCTTCGGCGTAGAAGAGTCCGGATGGAGCCAGCAGCTTGCGGATTCGCCGATCGAAATACTGCTTGGTCCAGTGGCGGGGCCAGAAGTTCACGGAACTCTCGCTTTCGATGCCGCGTTTGCCAAGCCAATCGAGGTATTTGATCCACTCGCTGATCTTTGCGGTCCGGACCACGAATCCCCGCTCGGCCAACCGCTCAACCATGCGCTGCAGCGAAATTGGATCGTTGCGCACATAGATCTCACCGATCAGGGAGAGCTTCGGGAAACGGGCGTACGGCTGCGTCAGGCGAATTGTGCTTAGACGCTTGCCGGATGCGCCGAGTTGCCGCGCCAGCATGCCCCAGCCTTTGTCTACAACCGCCGCGATCTTCTCGTGTTCTTCTCCGAGGATGCGGAGCGCCTCTTCGCGATCCGCCGCCGCGGCGAGAAGGGTGGCCCACATCTCATCAAACAGATCGCCGATGACCACCGCGCGCCACGCCGCCAAGGCAAATCGTTCGCCCAGACCGCTGTAACCGCTCTCCGCCGTCAGCGTCAGGACGGCCAAATCCCGAACATGCCGCTTCTCGATCAAGGCCTGAGAAAACGTCGCATACTGGCCAAACCGGCACGGGCCGCTCGCGGTCGCCATGAAATACGCCGTGATTTCGCCGGCAGGCCGATGGTCCAGGTAATGCAGCAAGGAGCCGATCGTGGTTTGCAGCGGCAGGCACTCCTTGCACGACGAGTTGCCCCGTCCAATCTTCAGCACTTCCTCGTTCGCAGGAGGAAGGGCCTCCGCCTTGACACCCACACGCGAGAACACGTTGGCCAGCAGCGCGGTTCCGTAACGGCCCATTGTGGGGATCAGAACCTTGACTCGCGGGTCGCGCAGCGAAACCCACTGCCCGTCCGACGTGCGAATCCCCGGGGCTCCACGCTGCTCCAGTAAGCGCGCGGGAGCGTATCCGTTGCCCGCCGCCACGGCCTGCCGCCGCTCGTGCGATTGCCGGTAGAATCGGACAATGTCGAGGAACGCTTCGAGCCGCGTCTCAATACCCGCGTCCGCGGTGTGGCTGTCGAGTTCAAGCGTCAAGGACGGCTTGCGCCCCATGATGTCGCGAAAGAAGCCTACCAGGAACGAGTCCGGCCCGCAGGAGAAGTTTGTAATGTACGTCCCAAAGAGTTGTGGCTGTTTCTGAACATACTGCGCGCCGCGCAGAATCATCCGGCCCATACCCCAATACATATTGTCTCCGGGCGGCAGCTGTTCGCGGTCAAGCGGCAGCATATCCAGCGGGATGACGCGCACCCCGCGCGATGCGAGTTTTGCGGGAATGCCCTTGTTGGCCGCACCGGTGAAGCTATTGTACGGACGCCCGAACAGCACAACCGCCATTGCATCGGGATCGCCGCGTAGCGCCGCCAATGCTTCATCGCCCATGGCGCGCAGGTCTGCATGAAACGCCAGCTGTTCCGCTATCGACGCTTCAAACGCCGACTGTGCCGTACCGGAGGAAGCCCCCAACGCGCGCGCAACCTCGAGGAATTGTCTCGCGTTCCGTTCAATTCCGAGCGAGAAGTCGAAGAAAGGCGTCAACAGGCGCCCCCTCTCAAGCTCTGGAAAGACCGCCTTCAGATAGTACGGCTCCCCTTGCACGAACACGCACGTGCACGAGTTCCGATTGCCGCTCTGCGATGGAATCCCGCGCAGGTGAGGCAGAAAGATGAAGTCCGGGTTCTTCTTCACAAGATTGCTCAGGTACCCATGCGCCTGTTCGACCGGGTAGCAGAAGGCGGCCCCTTGCCGATCGACCCCCGCCGGTTCGATCGCGTCCGGCAGGACCACACGATACCCCAGCTCCGCGAAGAACCGGTTATACAGGGGGAAGTACGTGTGCGTGAGGAAGGAGCGGTTCATCCCAACGGTCGGCCTGCGATCTTCCAGTTCTTCGAGAGCGAGATCCTGGAACACGCGGCGTTCGCGTTTCACCACGAGGTCAAGTCCGGCTGGGTCGATCTTGCGCCCGTGAATGAGATTGTCGTAGCGATTGCAGATCCCTCCGAAGGGATACGTCTTGCCATTGACGCGGATTCGCGCGATCGTGCACCCGCGATCGCATTTCTCCTTGCCGCCCTTGCATGTGAACGCCGTGCCGTACTCCAACTCGCGACCGGCCAACACGCGCAGATCAAATGTGCCGGTACTCAGAAGTCCCTGCTCCATGCGTTGCTCCACGGCGAGCGCGACGCCATAAGCGCCCATGAGACCGGGGTCCGGCGGCACGACGACGCTCTTTCCCGTGAGGGCGGCCATCGCCACGGGCACCGCCTCGTTGTAGCACACGCCACCCTGCACGAAGATCTTCTTCCCGACCGGCCGGTTGCCTTTCACGCGATTGGCGTAGTTCATGCAAATTGAATAGACGAGCCCGGCCACGATGTCTGGCACCGCGACTCCTTCATGCGAGGCCCTTTTGATGTCCGATCCGATGAACGCCGCGCATTGATCGCTGAAATTGGGCGGTGTGACGGCCTTCATCGCCATCTGTCCGATGGCTGCCACGTCGATGCCAAGACTCTCCTTGGCGGCCTCCTCGAGGAAACTGCCTGTCCCCGCGCTGCACGCTTCATTCATCGCGTAGTCGCTGGGCACCCCATTGGTGACGTAGGTGTATTTCGCATCCTGCCCGCCAATCTCGAAAATCGTGTCCACCTCGGGATCGAAATGGACCGCCGCCGTGGCGTGCGCGATGATCTCGTTGATGACCCCGTCGCTCATCGCGTGCAACGCCGCAATCTGTCTTCCACTGCCCGTGACGCCCAGTCCTTCGATGGATACAGGTACCTTGATCTGGCGCCCGAGGCTTTCGTAGACGCGCCGGGAGGCGCCGACAGGATCGCCATTGGTCCGCAAATACTCGGCGGCCAGGATCGCCTTGTCGCCGCGCCGCATGATGACGCCTTTGGTTGTGGTGGAACCCACGTCCAATCCCAGGATGGCCCGGTCGCCCTCCACTGCCCGTTGCCAGGGCTGGTGTTTGAATTCCACCATCTCACGATACTTGGCCAGAGGATGGTGAAACGACACCGCCCGGCATCCTTCGTGGAAGATGCTGTCCACACCGGTACACGAGACGGTTTCGTGGTCCATCGCCCACAGGGCCGCGCCCAAGGCCTCCATCCACGGCGCTTCCGAGGGGATATGCAGATCTTCCACCGCACGCCCGAGGTGGTGAACGAGCCACCGGTTCCGGGAGCACCCGCCGATCAGCATGACCGCGCTCCGGGGCAGTTGTTTCAGCAATTCAACCAGCTTGTCGGCCATCATCTTCGTGAGGCCCGCGATGACCTGTGGCTTCGGCACCCCCTTGTTGAGGGCATGCGTGCAATCGCTCTTGCAGAACACGGAACAGCGCCCTGAGACCTTATGCGCGGTATCGGGCAGTTCCATAGCCGCGGTCTCATCGAGCGTGATCCCCATGCGCCGCAGTTGTTGCA
>JADLCA010000424.1 GCA_020847495.1 Candidatus Hydrogenedentota bacterium
ACCCGCTCCATCTCGCCCTTGTCGTTCTTCTCCATAACCGACCACTCTTTAATCTTCGGCTTTTTCGCTTGAGCATCGGGCATAGCGCACACCATTAGCGCCAAACATGCAGCCAGCCACACCAGTCCTCGGTTCATTGTCGTATCTCCTCGCTGTTTGGGAATCACTGCTCCCGCTCCCCCTCGCAACCCACGTGCTGGAGTCCTCTGCTCATTGGCTTCAGCGCCGGGGCGCAATGCCCATAAGCCTACGCCATTTCAGGTGCGCTTCGCTACTTGCGCCCGACTCGGGAAGGAGATACGGGAGGTGGCATGGGCTTCCAGCCCATGTCTTGAATTTGCTGCTTGTCAGCGCCCGGCTTCCACGCCGGGCGTCTTTGCGCATCACGCGCCAATCTGCATTAGCGCCCAGGCCGTGAAGATCAACCCCGCCACCGTGAGCCAGCCTAGGGCGAACCCGATGAGGTCTTCCCGGTACCGCGAGCCAAATCGAGCCCAGCGTTCCCGTGTAAACCATCCGGGCAGGTCCAGTAGGAGCAGGTCTTCACCCCGGTCCGCCGCCAATGCGCGGGTGCCGTCGGGGTTCAGCGCGTCATCATCGCTCGAGTGACGCATACGTTCGAAGAACGCGGCAACGCGTTCGCTGGACTCGGGACGCGTGATGAGACTCACCACGATTAAGGCGCTAAATCCCGCGATCATGGCCCAGCCAAAAGGCCCCGGCATCCATTTGTAGACGAGTTTCACATCGCCCGAGCCCAGGAAGGAACTGAACGCGTCCGTGCCCCAAGTCGACACCGCGTGCGACCATGCTTGGCTGAGCGTGGTGAACGCATCGGCGCCGCTTTTGCAGGTCATCAGATAGTTCAGCGCGTACTAGATGCCGAAAGAGATGATCGTGGCCGCCCAGGCGCCCCAGCGATTGGCCCGTTTCCACAGAATGCCGCCCAGAAACATGATTCCCATCAGCGCGGCGATAGTCTCGGTAAACAAGAAGGCGTCGAGGACGTGTTCCACCATGAGGGCGAACACAACACCCAGCAAGGTGAGCAGGAGTCCGGAGACGCGCCCCATAAGCAGAAGCCGTCGATCATTCGCGTCCGGATCGAAATACTCCCGGTAAAGATTGCGAGTGAACAAAGCGCCCGTGTTCACCATGAAGTTGGAGCAGGTCGACATATTGGCCGCCAGCACGCAGGCAATCATGAGTCCAACCAGTCCGGGCGCGAGCAGTTCGCGGCACGCGAACCCGAAGGCCGCTTCGCGCTCCGGCAAGGTGTGCCCTTCCTGGATTACCATCGCCGCGACGATCAAACCCGTAAATGCCCAGCCGATCGTGCAGAACCGTTTCACCATGGAACCATAGGTCTGCCCAATGCGGCCGGCCCGTTCTGTCTCACCGGTGGCGTTCATGGAGAGCGTGTGCGGTTGCGCGCAGATGCCCACCAGCCCGTTGACGGCCAGCATCGCAATCGTGAACGCGTCGAGTTGGCTCACCTCGCTGTAGACGCGGAAAAAGTCCGATGGCAGACTCTCGCGCATGCCTTCGAATCCGCCGACACGCATCAGGCCAAGTGGTATGAGCAGGAATGAAAGCGCAATGATGAGGAATGACTGAACGAAGTCAGTATACGCGGAGGCCACGAGTCCTCCGAAAAAGCTGTAGACAAGAAAGGCCAGGGTCATCACCAGCACCACGCCGTTCGCGGAGATCAGTTCGCCGCCGGTTGCCACGGCAATCACTTTGCCAGCACCCTTGAGCATTGCCCCCTGGTTGAACACGAAATACGCGATAGCAAAGATCGTGTAGGCGAGGGCAAGGCGGCGGCCGTAGCGGTCCTCAACCATCTCGCCGATGGTGGTGCGCTCGCTCCGGCGGTACCATGGCGCCATCAGCCAGTAGAAGGGCGTGATGAGCATGTTCTTCCACTGGTACCAGATGGTGGCGAAGCCCTTGTCGAATACCGCCCCCGCCTGCGCGACCGGCTGTTCGGCGTGGGTGCCCGTGCCGAAGGATTGGCCGACCATGATCCACCACTTCAGCTTCCGGTCGCCGAGGAAGTAGCCGCCGCTGGTCTTCACCCGCCGCGCCACCCACAACCCCATCGCCGTGATGCCGATAAAGTACCCAACCAGCACCACGCCATCCAGCCAACTTAACTGAGTATTCATGGTCCCGCTCCGCCCGCTGAAGTTCCCCCTCTACAATGCGTGCTTTCCGCCGGCGCGTTCAACCGTTTTGTTTGCGGCGGACCCCGCGCCAATGACCGACTACTGGCTATACTGAGCGGTGCCCTGGGTCCTTATCCTTCAACATTGTGAGAAACTTCCGCATTTGATTGCGCAGTTATAGGTCAAGCTATTGGATGATTGTGCCTTGGACAAGAGGTGCTGCAGTGCACACCCTTCGACTCCCAAAAGGTGTTCAACCTCAGAGTGGCCTTTTCAGTGCTGCCTCGCTCTCCGACCGCGGCAGCCAAGCGCTTCGCTCAAGAGATTGGCTCGACTGCACACAGGTGCGGCTAATTCGACACCACCGAAAGGCACTTGGAGAACCCTCCGACTCTGAGGCTAGGAAGGGTCTTGTGCTGCCGCGCTCGGAGAGCGAGGCTGTACCAGGATGCCGTCCTCATGCTTCTCCGCGTTCCTCTGCGAGCTCCGCGCCTCTGCGTTGAAGAGTGTTCAAACCACGGGCGAGACTCCCGTTCCCCCTTTTGCATCTCCTTTCCTTCTTGAATCGGTGTAGTCGGTGAAATCGGTGGATGACTATCTTCATTTGGTTGCGGCTATGCTGCACTGGGCGTTGAGTGCTTTGGCCTTTCAGGCCACAAGAGAGGCGGCGATTCTCGCACGCGGCGTGTGCGGGGAGAGTCGCTGGAGAGGAGTCACAGTGGACGCGGTTTGTAACCTCACTTCTTAGGCTTCGTGCCGCACTTTCAGCGCTCAAGATTGGGAGGGGGGTGTCGTGTACCCAGGGCGCCGCTTCGCTCTGCCCTGGGCTAGTATGGCGCCGGCCCTTCAGGCCTCAAGAGGGACCGCACGCAGTCTCGGCAAATCTCCCCTCCCTACTGGCGTTCATTCGCGTTCCTCTACATCATCTGCGTTCATCTGCGCCATCTGCGGACAATCCCCTTCTTTGGTTGCGGTTCTGCCGCGCTGGGTCAATTGGTGCCATCTGTGGACGATTTCCCTGTTCGGTTATATCCTTCCACTTTGCGCTTGCCCTCCATTCGGGCTCACGGGTACCATGCGCTTCAGTTTGTTCAGAATCGAGGGATCATGGCTCACATTCTTTTCCTCACCCCCTTGCTGCTGTACGTCGCCGTGGTCGTTGCGGTGACCCTCACCCCGCGCAGTCAGTCCGAAGACTCCGAATACTTCTTCGCGGGCAGGCGATTGAACTCGCTCCAAGCCCTTCTCTCGGTGGTTTCCTCAGAGACCTCCGTGGCCACCACAGTCGTGTTTCCTGCCGCAGGGCTGACCGGGGGCTACACACTCGTATGGCTACTTCTCGGCTATATTGCAGGACGCAGCATCGTGGCGCTCTTCTACCTGCGCAAACTCTATGAATCCTCGCGTCTGACGATCTACCAGACCATGAGCGCGCAGCACCGCATTCTGGAAGGCGCGTATTTGGCGGCGAAGTATATCTCCGGCGGGGTGCGGTATTTCGTCGGTGGCTATGCGCTTGCCCAAATCCTCACCGGTCCTACCTGGGTGTGGATTCTCGTGGTCGCCGTGTGCGTCGCCGCGTACAGCCTCACGGGCGGTCTTCGGGCCGTGGTCGTGATGGATCAGGTTCAGACTGTGCTGATCGTCTGCACAGGTGTTTTTCTCTGCGTCTTCCTCTTTCTGCGGGTTCCGGACGGCGCGTTTCAAGTGCCCTCGTTTGTGGAATGGGATCCCACCAAATACACCTTCGCGCCGGTGCTCTTTCTCGGCGGCGCTGTGCTGTCCATCGGCTCGCACGGCGCCGACCAGGACCTTCTCCTGCGGATCCTTGCGACGAAGTCCTACAAAGCCGCACAACGCTCGCTCATCTTGTCGGGATTTGGCGCGGCCTTCTTGATTGGGATCTACCTGACCGTCGGCTATCTACTGCGCTACTCCGGAGTCGATGACCTGAACGCCAAGTCGCCGCTGGCCGATTACGTGATGCGCGGAGACCTGCCGGTCCTGAAGGGCGTGTTCCTCGTACTGCTCGCGGCTGCGGCCATGTCGTCCCTCGATTCCACCATTCATTCGACGGGCGCCGTCTGGAAGTCGCTGATCGGCTCGAAACTCCCCGGCCGCTATTGGTCCTCGTTCTCGCTGTGCATCATGGTGGGATTTGCAGTGACGTTCATCACGATGGAGAAGCGGCACCCTGACTTTCTCGCGCTCTGCATGGGTTCAATGAACTACATCAACGGCGGACTGATAGGCGTGTTCACCGTCTTCACATTTTTCCCGAAGCGGCTCAACGGCGCTGGCGTGGCATGCGGATTGGCTGCAGGGTTCTTGACGACCACCGTGTGCGAATGGGCCTTCGCGCACCCGCTTCCCTGGACCTACACGGTCCTGCTGTCGTCCACTGCGTCTTTCCTGGCCGCGCTCCTGTGCGGATTCGTGTTCCGTCCGGGGCCGGTAGCCGCTGGTGCGGATGCCGCTTCTTCTCTCAAGTGATCCCATCCGTAACCCGGAGGAGGCTTCTGGCGGCTTCGCTTTGACCGGACAGGTATTCATCGATGGCGCGCGCGGCGCGTTTGCCCGCACCCATGGCCTCGATAACCGTGGCCGCGCCCGTGACGATATCCCCGCCCGCGAATACGCCAGGAAGATTGGTAGCGCCCGTCACCGGGTCGGCGACGATGTTGCCCCACTTGTTGAGTTGGATGCCTTTCGTGTTGCCCGTGAGGAGCGGATTCGAGCGTGAGCCCAGAGCGGGAATGACCATGTCGCATTCGAGCATGAACTCGCTGCCCACGATCTTCACCGGGCGTCTGCGGCCAGACGCGTCGGGTTCGCCGAGTTCCATGCGGACGCATTCCATCGCACAGACCCGGCCTTGCTCATCGCCGATGAGGCGCACGGGAGCCGTCAGCAGTTGCAGCTCGACGCCTTCCTCCTTGGCGTGTTCGATTTCCTCTGCGCGCGCGGGCATCTCCGCTTCCGAGCGGCGGTAGACCAGCGAGACGCGTTTGGCCCCCAAGCGGACCGCCACACGCGCGGCGTCCATGGCCACGTTGCCCGCGCCGATTACGGCGACGCGCTCGCCGATAATCACGGGGGTCTGGTACTCCCCGAAGCGATACGCCTTCATGAGATTGACCCGCGTCAGGAACTCGTTGGCGCTGTACACACCCACGAGACTTTCGCCGGGGATGTCCATGAAAACCGGCGCGCCCGCGCCCACCGCGATGAAGACGGCCTCGTATCCGTTTTTGAAAAGGCCTTCGATGGTCAGGACCTTGCCGATGACCATGTTCAATTCGATGCGGACGCCGAGGCTCTTGATGTACTCGACCTCGCGGTCCACGATAACCTTGGGCAGGCGAAATTCCGGAATGCCGTAACGCAGCACGCCGCCCGTGTCGTGGAAGGCCTCGAAAACAGTCACGCCGTAGCCCTGACGCGCGAGGTCGCCCGCGCAGGTCAGGCCGCCGGGTCCGCAGCCAATCACCGCAACCTTTCTTCCGTTAGACGTGATATGGAACGGCTCGCGCGGAACGTTTGCAGCTTCCCAATCAGCTACGAAGCGCTCGAGAGAGCCAATGGCGACGGGGCGCTCGGAGGACTTCCCCACGACGCAGCGCTGTTCACATTGCTTTTCTTGCGGACACACGCGCCCGCACACAGCCGGAAGGTTGTTCTTGTCCTTGATAATGCGGGCAGCCCGGGCGATATCGCCTTCTTGAATCGCGCGGATGAATCCGCGGATGTCCACTTCCACCGGGCAGCCATCCACGCACGGCGCCATCTCGCATCCGCGGCAGCGCGGGGCTTCGGCCATCGCCTCTTCCGGCGAGAAGACGTGTTTTACCTCTTCAAATGTACTACGGTGTTTCACCAGTTCCGCCATGGATTCGAGGATGGTCAATGCCGCGACCTCCTCGAAATAGCGCGTGTAGTGCTTCTTTTTTCGGGCACTGAGCGCGGCTTCCATCTCTTTGACCTGTTGCTCGAACAGACAGGCGTGGCCGTTTTCTGGGCCTTTCGCTGTGCCCTCGTTCACACTCAGTTCCAGCGGCCGATACGTGCGCTGGCGCATCACCAACTCATCGAAGTCCACCGCCGCCCCGTCAAATTCGGGTCCGTCCACGCACGCGTACTTGACTTCACCGCCGACTGTCACGCGGCAACCGCCGCACATCCCTGTGCCGTCCACCATGATGGGATTGAGGCTGACCACCACGGGAAGGTTGTGCCGTTTGCAGCATTCGGTCACCGCCTTCATGTGGGGCACGGGTCCGATGGCAATGACTTCATCTATCTTCTCGCCGCTGGAGACCAGATCGTCGAGCACCTGCGCCGCATAGCCTTTGCGCCCCGCGCTCCCGTCGTCCGTGGTCACGATGACGCGCTCGCTGATGGCCTCAACTTTGTCCTGCCAGAACAGGAGCGAAGAGTTGCGCGCACCGAGAATCGAGATGACCCGATTCCCCGCCGCGTGATGCGCTTTCATCTGAGGGAACATGGGGGCGAGCCCAACACCACCGCACACGCAGCAGATCGTCTTGCCGCCGCCATGCGGGATGCGATCCTTGCCCAGCGGACCAACCACATCCAAGTAGTACTGCCCGATGTCGAAGGCTGCAAGTGCTCGCGTCCCGGCGCCGATCTCCTGCATCACCAAGGTTATCGTGCCGTGGTGCGCGTCAGAATCCGCGATCGTCAGGGGAATGCGTTCGCCGCGCTCATCTCCGCGAACCAGCACGAAATTCCCGGGCTGGGCCGCCCTTGCGATCATCGGTGCGCTAACGACAACTTCAACAATGACTTCAGAAATTCGACGCTTTGCCAATAGAGTGAACATTCCCAAAGACTAGCAAATCCGCGCCATTGCCTGCCAACGACCCGCCACGCCGTCCCGTGTTCTGATCTAGACCACGGGGACACGGGGAACACGGGGGAAGGACCCAGAGTGAAGAGTTCCTCTCGCCAAGACGCGGAGGCGCAACGGAATACTGAAGAATGAAAATGAGTGTATTCGACTTGAGAGTGCCGAGTTCTCGGATACTGTCTGGGCTCGGCGAGAAGTCCCGATAGGGACGACAGATAATAGCCCAGCGATTTATCGCTGGGTCTGCGGGACCCCACACACCTCCCCATCCCCGGAGGGGCGAAAGAGAACCTTCCAGGCCTCGTTCCGCGTATGTCTCACGCCATGCCTCTCAAGCTATACCTCCAACCCTTTCTTGAACGTCGTCTTGCGAGGATGCTCGCCTGCTCTGTCGTCCCTGACGGGGCTCGTCTTGTGGGTGTCGTGCTTGCTACCCAGCGATGAATCGCTGGGCTATTATCTTCCGCCCATACGGGCTGAAATCACCCATGAAGGAGAAGTAGTTGAATGCGGGCATTTTCCGGTTGCTTGGCGCGGTTGTGCGTCCGGTGAATTCGGTACTCTCAAGTGAAGATGAATGTATCCGAATTCTGCTCTCCTTCTTCTCCGCGCCTTAGCGCCTTTGCGAGTGGTGTGCTTCAAGCGAGAAGAAGACCTGCGCGGCAGGGACTGAGGTTATGTGTATCTTGACCCCGTGCTCCCCGCGTCCCCGTGGTCAGCTCTTGGATTCGTGTCTGCGTTTTGCTGTCCATGCTGGTGTGGTCGGTGCTACCATAGGTTCGGCGTGGCTGCGGGAGTCCACGCGGCAGCGAACGGAGAAGGGGGCAATCATGAGCGAGACCTGCACTGATATGGGCCGTATTCCGACCTTGCACGTGGTGGGCGATTCGATACCACAGGCGCATTTCCGGGCCATGAAGGCGGTCTGGGAGAACGGGCTCGCCATCCGGACCGAGTATGACCGGAAGGACGCCAGTGGCGCTTACATTGACCCTTCAAGCCGCGATGCGCGCGTGCTCATTGAAGTGACGGACCCCTTCAATGAACCCCGTTTCCCGCCCATCTCCTTCTGCGAGATTGGCACCTACATCGGCGAGATCATGGGCATCAAGGATCACCTCGTGGTGCCGATGCCTATCCTTAAAGAGGCCATCGGCGGCGAACTATCAGCGAGTCAATGGCCCTACACGTACCATCAGCGCTTGGTCAGCCATCCCGACCTCGATGGATCGACAGTCGATCAGCTTGCCCTCGCTGTTGAGCGCGTGGCCCGCACGCCGTACACGCGCCGGGGCGTGGCCACGACCTCCGTGCCCAATCTGGACCCTTTCCTGAGGGAAGATGTCCCCTGTTTACGCGAACTGCAGATCCGCTGCCCCGAAGCGGCCGACGGGACGCTCATGCTTAACATGAATACGATGTGGCGCTCGCGCGATCTGTACAAGGCCTGGCCCGACAACGTAATCGGACTGACCTTCCTGCAGCGTGTGTTGGCGCAACAAGTGGCCGAGAAGGCGGGCAGACCGGTACGTGCCGGCAGCTACGCCGACTACAGCGCTTCGCTCCATATTTACGGCCAGGATTTCGGAGCTGTCGGCGGGGATCAGGAGCGAGGACTGCGCAGTTTCTTCGAGACGTTTGACGAGGAATGCTACCTGGCCCGCTCGCTCACCAGCGAAATGGCCGCGGAAATGCTCGTAGTCCCGCAACTTGAAGCGCTGTTGGGCGACACCCTGCGTACGCAGTGGGGCTTTCCGCCTCAGGCCATTGAGTTGATACAGCGTCTTGTCGCAGACATGCGTGCCGGAACCTGCCTGCCTTAGTCCGCATTACTCACCGCCCCCCCAGCGCGTAGCGGGCGGTGAGATATGCGCTAGCAACGGCTCGGAGGCTCACTGGATAGGATTTCTCACACGCACCTCGCGTAAGCAAGGTGGACGCGCTTGGGTCTTGCAAACTGCTGAATCAACTGGGATTGAGAGAGCAGCGGTGTGTGCGTGTGAGAAATCCGGGTGAGTCCGCATTTCGCACTACCACCGGACTTTTTGGCTGGCGCAACAGGCCATCAAAGCGGCATAAGACCCGGGTCAGTGTTCCTTTCGATTCAACCCCCATGATTTGCCCTGCGCAATTGAGTGTGGTCGGGCCTGAGGACGCCTTAGTCAAGAGATATTGCATGTCTTCTTCTCGCTTAAGGCCGGAGACCTTGCAGAGCGGACTGTACGCTGTCCGGATTCCGGACGCCCCAATTGTCACGTCTTGTTACAATATCGCATTCCAAATGCATGTCCGTAAAAGAATTTGTCACCACACAAATGGCTTCGCTTTAACCGTCCCAAGCGTTTGCCATGGACACTCAAGTCCAGCCTTTGTTTGGATCGCAACTTGCTTAATCCAATTGTGCACGTAGCGGTTCACGCGATGTTTGAGGCACTTTGGGTGAGCGTCAGCGCGGGCCGCTGAAATGTGAAAATCGCCGAACCCCTTTTCGGGATGTTATGCATATGACGAGTCGTGTCAGCTGTCGGGCGCACAGGTGGAGTGCCGGATTTCGGAGGGTTGCCCATGTCTGAGTATGGACGAACAGACGCCAAGCAATGGTACTGGGTATTTGCAGAGCTATTGCGTGGCAATTCGGGCGACCTGAAGGCCACGGCCCAGCAACTTGGCGTGGAGGCTGAATCACTGCGTGACTGGCTGCCGCCCGATGAGCCAAAGTCCGAACCTCCTCTGCACTGTTGAGCCTCGCGTAATCGCTTCACCAAGACTCCGGGAACCCCACGCCGCGCTTCAGGAGACTCCCACTCTATTCAGGAGGAAGGCGGGCGCTTTTTGTCCTTGTAACGCACTATTCCTGTGCGTTTTGCGGCGCATGAGAGCCCGCGCGGCATCCTCGTGAAACCCACCTTTGCAAACATGTCCCCCTCGCGTATGGTATCCTGAATTTGGGTGACGGGCCGGGGCGGTACTCTGTAGGCCGGCCGGGGAGTGTTTCGAAGCGATGGGTAGTGAGGAAGTACGGATCCTGATCCTGGACGACTCTGTCGAGAGCCGCCGCGCGTTGAGCCAAGTTGTCGCGGCAATGCCGCGGACTGTCTTGGAGGGCGCGTCGGCTCCCAGCGAGGCCGCTTTCTCGCGAATGCGTTTGGGATCTGTTGATATCCTTCTTGTCCCCGCGCAGTCAGGTTTGGACATTCTCCGGAAGATACGAGAACGCTCGCTGAAGGTTGGCGTTATCCTGATTAGCGACGCCGAGGAGCATCAGGCTCGCCTCACGCTGGAAGCACTTGAACAAGGCGCCCTTGGTTTCGTCAGACGCTCCGCGGGATGGAAACCGGGCGACGGGCACGCGGACCTGGTTAGACAGATCTTCCCGCTCGTCTGCGCGTACCAAGCGCGCCGGAGCGTCAATCTCATCCGGGAATCGGCCGCGTCTTCACGCACGCGGTCCGCGCTGGGGCGTGCGGGCGACTCGGCGTCTTCCTTGCGGTATCCAATCAATCTGGTGGCCGTGGGCATTTCAACCGGCGGACCGGAAACCCTGTCGACGCTGTTTCGTGCAATTCCCGACACGCTGGGCGTGCCCATGCTGGTGGTGCAACACATGCCCCCGGTCTTTACGCGCACCTTGGCAGACCGCTTGAATCAGATCTCCTCTCTCGACGTCCGGGAGGCGGTCCATGGAGAGGCCGTGACTGCGGACTCCGTGCTCATCGCTCCAGGGGGAAGGCACATGACCGTGGTGCGGGAGCATGGACCCGGCGCCACCACCGGGCCCCTCGCCATTCGCCTGATTGACACCCCTCCCGTGCATGCATGCCGCCCCTCTGTCGATGTGCTCTTCCAATCGTTGGCGGACCAGGCAGTCCGGGGCGTGCTCGCGGTCGTCATGACCGGCATGGGCTCGGACGGGTGCAATGGTGTGCGCGCTCTGAAGAATCATGGCGCGTATTGCATCACGCAGGACGAAGCCAGTTGTGTGGTGTATGGCATGCCTCGAGCCGT
>JADLCA010000425.1 GCA_020847495.1 Candidatus Hydrogenedentota bacterium
ACCAAATCAACAACCGACCAAGGAAATGCCTCGGATACCGAACCCCCAATGAAGTCTTCCAGCAAGTACGTCTCCAACGCCTACTTGCACTTGGCTCTTGAATCCAGGCTTGATCGTCAGGGTTCAACCAGACGCCGGAAGCGTTCCACGAAGCGTTCGCCGTCGCGGCTGCGCTTCTCGAAGAATGAGACGATCTCCTTCTTCGCATCCGCGGACATTTCGGGCGTGTACTTGCTCAGCGACGGTTCGAACTGGCTGACGTGCGCGGCGCAGGCATCAGCCTTCTTCTCCCAGACACCGGCGGCGCTCAGGTCGACCGTGTAATTGGGTTCGGTCGTGTAATAGTAGTAGGCAACGGGCACGCGGTACGGCTTGAGTCCGTCCACGAGCAAGTGCTGAGGATAGTAGAGATGCCACTCAGACGCGATGAAGGCGTCCTGGGTAATGAACGCGGCCATCCGGTGGTCGGTCTTGTGCCAACGCTCATGCTCGCTGCCGGGGTCAATTGTGAAGATGGCATCCGGGCGGTACTGCTTGATGTAGCGCGCAGCCTCCCCGCGAAGGTGTTGCGGGTCGGCGTACTCGAGGTTACCGTCCTCGTAGCCCAGCCAGTGGATGTTCTCCTTGGGGATGCCGAGGATCTCGCAAGCTTTCTCTTCCTCAGCCTTGCGGATGCGTGCGAGGCGTTCGCTCGTCATTTCGAGGTCGAGCGAGCCTTTGTCATCGTTTGTGTAGATGACGACGATGACATTGTTCTTGTTCTTTGCGAGTATCGCCATGGTTCCGCCGCACGCAAACGTGTCATCGTCGGGATGGGGGGTGAATACGAGAACTGTCTTGCCGGTCCAATTCTCAATGCGGTCTTCGGGCGCTACGGTCTGCTCTTCCGGGGCTGCAATCGCTGAGGCCGCGAACAGAAGCGCAGCAAGCAGGCATGGGAGTGAGCGGTTCATCGGAATTCCTCCTTGGTTTACTTGGCTTCAACGTTCCATCCGTTGACTCGTAGCTTCGGCGTGGTCCCCTCCAGGTCCCGGGTTGCAAAGACGGCTTTGATGTGGCGCTTCTGGCCGGGCAGGAGCGAGAGATCGTTGTCGTCCCAATAGCACGGTGCCACCTCAAGTCCATCGGTGCCCTTCATGACTCCAAGATTAACGAAGAACGCCAGTTGGTCCGTGGGGTTCTCGATGGTGACGGCCGCGTGCGTCTCGTCGCCTTCCGTGCGGGTCTCCATCGAGGCCGTTACAGTGACCTTGGGCAGGCTGCGCAGGCTCGTGAAGTCGGCTACAGACTTCGCGTTGATCTGAAAGTCGATCCAGTTGTCTTTCATTTCGCCGGGAGTGTCGGGCACGGTGGATAGCCAGTACAAGTTGTCGGTGACCGGATTGCCGGTGCCGTCCTCGAGTGTGAGGACAAGGAAGAAGGTCTTTGAAAGTCCTGCGGGCCATTGAAGGACGAAGGCCTGGGTTTTCCCATCAGGACCCACGGCAACCGTGGCGTGCTGGGCATGCACCTCCTTCATATCGAGATTGAATACACGCGCCGTGGTCTTGAGTCCGTCGAAGGGCTGATAGAGGCTGTTCACGACCCACACGGAATCGTCGTCGTAAGAATACTGGACATGGAGTTCCTCACACGCTTTCTTTGCGCCATAGTAAGCGCCGGTCGCGAGGAGATAGTAGTCGATATAGTGCCATGTCATGACTGCGGGCCATGCCGCGTCGTACTTCCAGGTCGTGATGCCCGTGGCATCGTATTTGTTGCGGGCATAGGCCTCGAACATCGCGCGGGCGCTTTCGTAGTTCATGACCTGCGCCGTCATGCAGAAATCGTCGATGTCCTTCGGCTCTCCGTAGCGTGTGTTTAATGCGTTGACCGTCTCGCGGAAGAATTCGCCGCCCTGTATGACCGTGTGGAACGACAACGCATCCGTCCATATGGGCCATAGCTGGTCGTCGGGGATCATGCGGCGCACGCTTTCGATCTGCGCCACGATGCCGCCGATTCCGCCCGACTGGGCGAAGCCCCATGCCGTTTCTTCATAGTTCTTGTTGTAGTACCGCGCCGGGTCCGCATAGGTCCAGAGTTCGCGCGTGCCCGTGCGGGTGCCGCCTGTGTTGAAGCGTTCCTTCACGTCGAAGGCGCCGGAATGGGGCTGATAGGTGCGGTCCGGGCTGTACTTCGCGATGATCCCCTGGTAGGCCTCATCCAGCGGGTCCGTCGGAAAGGTCTCGTCATGTCCCAGGAAGTGGACGAGACTGGGATGGTTGCGAATGCGCAGAACGCTGTCGCGAATGCAGTCGACCGCGAGTTCCTCATCAGGAATGCTGCGGCCGAAGAGTTGCTGCGTCACCATGACTCCCAGCTCATCACAGATGTCGTAGAACTGATCCGTCTCGCGAATCGAGAATCCTTCCGAACGCAGCATGTTCAGATTGGCCTCGCGCGCGTAGCGCACCAGGGCACGGTCGCGTTTTTCGGAAAAGCGGAGAAGCATGTCGTTGGTCATCCATGCTCCGCCGCGGATGAGTACGTCCTTTCCATTAATCCTGTACGCGCGCCAGCCCTCTTTGTTGATATAGGTGGTGGCCTCCCGAATGCCGAAACGCGTGCCTGCCACATCCGATACGGCGCCATCCACGCGAGCCTCCAGCTCGAGCTGGTACAGATTCTGCGCCCCGAGCGGGTTTGGCCACCAGAGCCGTGGGTTCTTTACACTGAGTTGCGGACACTGAACCGGCGTGATGTTGAACCAGCCTGATTCGCGGGGCGCGAGGGAAATGGTCTCCGTAAATGTGATGTCCTCGATTCTGCCGCTGATCTCGGTGCTGACGCGCTTGTCCGTGAGGTTTGTCGCCTGCACTTGCACAGTGAGGTCCGCCTTGTCCAACGCGGGAAGGTCGAGATCCGTTTCCACGTAAGGGTGGCGCAACATCACGGGACCGGACGCGGTGAGGTAGACTTCGCGCCAGATACCCATGTTGAGGTCGGGCGGTTGTGGATTGTGGTCATCCCATCCGGTCGTAGCCTCGACCTGTTTGGTACGGTACTGTTCTTCCGGGAGCTTGCCGGGGGCCGAGACCTCTACAGCGAGGCAGTTCATTTCGCCGAGTTTCAGCTTTCCGGTCACGTCAATCTCGAACCGCTGAAACATGCCGATGATGGTGTCGTCTCCGGCAATCTTCTCTCCGTTCAGCCACACGTTGGCGCGGTAATTGATGCCGTCGAGATGGAGACGGAGGTATTTCCCTTCATAGCCCTTGGGCGTGGTGAATTCGGCCCGGTACCACCAGGTGGGGAAGAAGGGACTGTCGTCCTTCATTCGCATCCACCGGCCCTCCTGATAGCCGGGGATGGCTTTCAAGTTCTCTCCGAAGTACGGATCGGGAAAGACCTTGTTCTCCACGAGGGCGGCAAGGACAGTTGTGGGAATGGAGACCGGATACCACGAGGTGACGTCGGCGCCGGGCTGGGACAGCGCCGCCCCATTGGGCGCGGTCAATTTCGCACTGGATTGCAGCCGCCATCCCTCGCCGATGGGTATCCTGTTGGATTCATCAAGGTCCGCATGTGCGATGCACGTAGCAAGAGCAGAGAGGATCAATCGGAACGCATAGTGTTGATTCATGGGTGTGGCCCCTTTGTTGACCAGCGGCATGATTCCACGCCATGTGGCCGATTCGCAACTTCCGGAGCAGTGTCGTCGCGGCGTGACAACGTCCGTGCCTTCACAACAGTCCACCGACAGTTGGGCCTGTTTTACAGCACGCCATTGCTTTCAGGCCTCTTGATACCAGGGATCGCCGGTTTTCTCCAGCCACCCCATCAACTCGGCGGTGAGCGATCGTTCGAGGGGCTCGTTCGTGCCCGCAATGTCACGAGTCTGGTAGGGATCGGCCTCGTTGTCGTAGAGGTGCGGCACCTCCCCGTCGGACGTCCGCTCGATCACATATGTGTAGCGGGGGGTCCGGACGCCGCGGGCACCCGCGCGCGGAGCGTCGGGGTCGTGATTCAGGTAAAGGGCCGAGGCCGGCCGCTCCATATTTTGCCCTCGTAGAATCCGGGAGTAGTCCGTTCCTTCGACTACGGAAGGGATCTGGGTCGACAGCCCCATCAATCCCAGGAGGGTGGGCATCACGTCGGGCACGCTGAAGAGCAGGTCATCGCGGCCTTCGGACACGTGGCCCGGCCACCGTATGATGAAGGGAACCCCCAGCGATTCCTCGTACCACCAGGATTTGTACATGCGGCCCTGGCTGCCCATCATCTCCCCGTGGTCCGAGGTAAACACGACGATGGTATTGTCGTCAAGGCCTTCTTCGCGGAGACACTGCACGATACGGCCGAACTGTTCGTCCACTCCAGTGACGGCGGCAAAATAGTGCTTTCCCCAACGCTTTGCGGTTTGACCAAGTTCGGTTTCCAGATTGACGTTGGGCCGAGTCAGAAGCTGTTCGGAGGTCTTATCTCCGTATCGCTCAAGGTACTCCGGGGGAACCAGCTCAAAAGGCATATGCGGGGGATTCATGGAGACGAACAGTGCAAATGGCCGATCGGATGGACGCTGTTTGCCGTCCCTGTTGCGGATGAAATCGATGGCCACGCCCGCCTCATGCCGGGGCGACCAATCCTCGAATTCCACGTAGGCATCGCGCGGTGCGTTTCCAATCCAGTAATGAGGCTTCATATGGTTGTCGTGGCAGCCGTAGGAATGCCAGAAATCGAAGCCATGCCGGCGCGGTCCGGGCGGCGTGAATTCGTCCCACGCGCTGTTGTCTGCATGCCGGAAAAGTGCGGGCTCGCACGGCGACTCAAGGTGCCACTTGCCGATGTAGCCGCACGCGTACCCCTGATCCTTCAGCACGTCTCCGATGCAGCGCTCCGACTCGCGCAAATGGATTCCATACTGAACCGTGTGACTCCAGCAGTTCGTGGTCACCCCGGTTGAAAACGGGTAGCGTCCCGTGAGCATGGACGCGCGATACGGGCTGCACACCGGGCGATTGCTGATCGCATGGGTGAGGATCATGCCCTGGCGTGCGAACTCATCGAGGTTGGGTGTGATGACCGGGTCCTCGCCCATGCACCCGATGGCGTGCCGCCGCAACTCGTCCGGAAAGACAAAGACAAGGTTGGGCTTGGCGTTCTTTGCCTGAGAGTTCGCCTTATCGGAACTGAGGCGCGAGCACGACGCCGCCGCAAGCGATGCGACACTCGTATGCAGGAAATTACGACGGGAAACGAAATGCGCCATTGACTTCTCCCTCATATATCGCTGGTATACCGGTTATGCGAACAACCCTGGCGGGAACTCCC
>JADLCA010000426.1 GCA_020847495.1 Candidatus Hydrogenedentota bacterium
CCGGATGCATGATCAACGCGTGCTCCGGCGCGGCCTTCAGCGATTCATTGTCTATGCGAAACAAGCGGATGTACTCGCGGATACTCGGGAAGAGGCACTTCTGCTGGCGCTCGAGCTGGATGCGCAGTGCGTAGACCACGTCCGCATCGCGGATGGCCTCGGCGAGGTTGGTGGTCGTTTCCGCGCCCATGCGCTCGATGTCCACCGGCATCAGCGTTTTGGGTCCGCACAGCACAACGCTTGCCCCGAGTTTCGTCAGTCCCCACACATTGCTCCTCGCGACCCGGCTATGCGAGATGTCGCCGATGATAGCCACCCGAATGCCGTCAAGCCCGGCGTGCGGGTCGTTGCGTTGCTTGCGGATGTGCTCGCGCATCGTGAACGCGTCGAGCAGGCCCTGCGTGGGGTGCTCGTGGGCGCCATCGCCCGCGTTGATGATCTGCGACCGGTGATGCTGCGCGAGGATATGCGCCGCGCCCGCGCAACTGTGCCGGATGACCACCACATCGCTGTGCATGGCCTCGATATTGTTCAACGTGTCGTGCAGGGTTTCACCCTTCTTGGAACTGGACGCCTGCACGTTGATGGTCAGGGCGTCGGCGCTGAGACGCTTCGCCGCGATCTCAAATGAAGTGCGCGTACGCGTGCTGGGCTCAAAGAACCAATTCACGACGAGCCGTCCCTGCAACAGGGGCACGCGTTTGATGCCGCTTTCCCGCTTTGACACCTCAACAAACTGCGGGGCCGTGTCGAGGATGAGTTCGATTTCCTTGCGGGTCAGGTCTTCGAGGCCGATCAAGTCTTTACGCGTCCAAATCGGGGCTGCTTTGTGCGTATGCGGGCTCATGACGCGGCCTCTTCCGGTTCCAGACCGCCCGTTTCGAGCAGAACGAGATCTTCTCCATCCGACTCGCGCAGGCGCACGTACACGTGATCGTTGGGACCGGTCGCGAGCGACCACCCCAGGTAGTCGGCCTGAATCGGCAGTTCCCGCAGGCCCCGGTCGATGAGACACGCCAAGCGGATGTATTTGGGCCGCCCATAGTCGATGACCTCGTCCATGGCCGCGCGAATCGTGCGGCCGGTCGACAGCACGTCGTCCACCAGAACGACCGTCACGCCCTCGACATCGAAGTCGAAATGCGTCACGTGGCTCACCGTGGCGGACCGTTTTCCGCTCCGTACGTCGTCGCGATACAAGGCCGTGGAAAGGGAACCCACACGCGGCGAAACCCCGGTCATGGAGGCGATCTCCACGGCGATTCGCTCCGCGAGTGGCCGGCCCCGGCTGAGGATCCCCATGAGCACCACGGAGGAGACATCCTCGTTGGCTGCCACGATTTCCTGAGCCACGCGATGGATGGCGGCGCCCATGGCCTCCGCATCGAGAACCACCGTAGTTTCGTGCTTTTCCTCGCCGGCCATATTCACTGGGACTTCTTTCCGGAGGGGCAGGGCATAAAAAAAGCCTTCCCATGGAGTTGAGAAGGTCTCGTGATGTCCATGCACACACTCACGTTGCACCGCGCCGTATCACCCACACCGGACGGATTGTATCAGGGGGGGACAGGGCAGTCAAACGCCAAAAAAGACGCTCCAAAGTGAAACTCCACGGCCACTTGAGGTATCCTATCCCTTTGGTACGTTGCGGCGTTTTGCGGATGCCGCTGGGGAGGTTCGGGTTCCATTTATGGACATGATTCGGTTCGCCATCTTTCACGATTGGCTGGTGCTCTTGCCTATCGTGCTTTGTTCGGTGCTCACCGTCGCGGTAACGCTGGAGCGGTTGTGGTTCTATCACCGCAACAAACGCGGCACGGAAAAGTTTCTGCGGGCGTTTCAGCGGGAACTCGGCGGTGGCCTCGGTCCCGCCAAAGCCCTTTGCTCGCGATGGGGCGGCATCCTGGCGGAAGTCGCGGAAGAGGGTATCGGCATTCTCGTAGAGCGCCGGGGACGCTTCGAGCCGTCGTTTGATATCGCATGCACGCTGGCGACCCGCCGGCTCGAGGCGGGCTTGGCCATTCTCGGGTCGATTGCAACCATCTCGCCGTATCTGGGCCTGTTCGGCACGGTGATTCGGATTCTCCTGACCTTTGGCGAGATGGCCCAGACGGGCGGCGGCGCGGGCGTCCCGCAGATTATGTTTGGTATCGGTTCGGCGCTCATCGCCACGGCCTTCGGCCTGGGCGTGGCCATTGCGGCCGTGGCCCTGAACAACTACTTCCGGACGGTGGTCGGCCGCTTCGAAGATGACTTCCAATTGCTGAAACTGCTCTTCCTGAGTGTGCCGGATGGGCACGCCGAGATGGCCCAGAGCGCGGCCCGCACATATGCTCTTCAGCGGCAGCGCCAGACCACGGAACGCCCATGACCGTTGCGCATTCGGGCAAACCGAAGAGGTTGGTCGAAGAGATCAACATCACTCCCCTGACGGACGTCTTCCTGGTGCTCCTCGTCATCATGATGGTCGTGGCCCCCTTGTCCCGCCGCGTCCAGAGCGATATCCGCCCGCCGGAGATCGTGTCCGGCCAGCCGGGTTCTCAGAAGGACATGATCATCGAGATTTCCAAGGACGGCAACTATCTTGTGGACGGCGCTGCGGTGCCCCAGGGGCAATTGCGTACCGTACTGGAGCAGGCGTCCGCGAAGACGGGGCAGAAGCAGGCGGCTTTGCGCGCGGACCGCACCGTGAAGAGCCGCTGGATACTCGACGCCATGGCGGAGGCACAAGCAGCGGGCTTTGAACGCCTGACGGTGATCGGTTCGGCCCAGGAAGACCCGAAGCAGAAGGAAGTTACTGCCCCATGAAACGCGGCCGCACCAGCGTCCTCGAAGAGATCAACATCACGCCGTTGACAGATATCTTCCTGGTGCTCCTAATCATCATGATGGTCGTGATGCCCCTGTACTCGGACCGTCAACTCAGCGTGAACATGCAGTCCGTGGAAGAGGGCGAAACATCCACCGCTGAAGACAGTGATGATTCCAAAACCGTGCTTGTTGCCATCGATGAACTGGGGGCATTCACGATAGATGGCGCGCCCGTGCCCTCCAATCAGCTCACCGTGATCCTTGGAGAGAAGATCCAGCAGAAACCCGAGGGCATGATTCTGCAGACGCATGTGGACGCGCCCTTCGCCGCCATGACGCAAGCCATGGATGCCGCGGAGATCCTGCAGGTCAAAGATGTGACCATCGTGAAGACATCCGGCGAGCCGGAGGAAGCCGCCCCCGCCGAGAAGTGAACCCCGGCACGCGTTGGGTAGCGGTGACTCGCCTGAACCTGGAGCGGCGGCAGGCAGAACACAAGCTACTCGCGAGCAGCACCAGATAAGGAGACAGGCGAGGGCGCCTATCCCACACGCGCATACCCCGGACAAATCTGATCTTCTTTCCCTCAGGTTTTCGGTATGTCCGGGAGCTTCAAGAATTGTGGACAAACGGCGGATAGGAAACAGACGTGTGGGATAGGCGCCCTCGCCTGTCGTCTTCATCCGCATTCTTGTGCCCTCATGCGTGAGCCGGCGGCTCGCGGTTGCGATTTCGCCCGTGTATCGCGATATAGTGTCTTCGCGAAACAGTGATTTCGCAGTTTGTTGGGCAACCTACGCGATAGAAATCGGAGTACATCATGCGCATCCCACATGTGGCCGCGATCCTGTTTTGCACTGCCTCTGTAGCTGGCCAAGTCCAGATGACTCCGGAGGATGTTCCGGTTCGCGTGGGCGCGTTCGAGCAGCAGGTGCACATCGCATACACAACGCGTGATGGACTCCCGTCCAACGACGTGCGCAGTGTCGCCTGCGATGCGGAGGGGTCCATCTTCGCACTGACCGCTAACGGGCCAGCCCGTTTCGCCGGGGACCGTTGGGAAGTAGTTGTCGGCGGTCCAGAGTGGCAGACCAAGGAACAATCTCTTTTCCCTGGCGTGCTTGCTGCCTCCTCCAGTGTGGAGAATCCCCCGTGCGATGCGAATACGATCCGAGCCGTGGCGCGGCACGACGCCGAACTCGCGGTGGCGGCCGAAAGCGGTCTGTACATCGGCGACGGCACGGGCTGGACCATGGCCCTGCCGCGTCAAGGAGTCATCCGCTGGGCGCCCATCGCTATACGCGCGGTGGCTTATGACGCGGAGAATCGCCTGTGGTTTGCATGCCCGCAAGGCGTGGGCTTCCGCGAATCCGGAGACGAGTGGCGGCTCTTCTCAGGCGAGGAGGGACTTCCCTTCAACGATTTCACCTGCATGGCCGCGGGACCCAAGGGCGTTTGGTTTGGGACTACCAACGGCGTGATCCGATATTCAAATGGGGAGTGGGAGTTCCGCCAGGGACGCCGTTGGCTCCTCGACAGCCACGTGCGCGACATCGCCATCGCGCCAAACGGTGACGCGTGGTTTGCCACATCCGCGGGCGTATCCCGTATTGAATTCCACCCCATGACCCTCGCGCAGAAGGCGGCGTTCTTCGAAGAGGAAATCGACAAGTATCATCGCCGCACGCGCTTGGGCTATGTGAACCCCGCGACCCTGTCTGTCCCCGGTGACAAGACCACCGCAACACCCGAGGCAACCGACAACGATGGGCATTTCACGGGGCTCTATCTCGGCGCCGTGAGCTTGGGCTATGCGGCCACCAAGAGCCCGAAACTTCGCAACGATGCCGTGAATGCCTTCGAATCGCTCGCATTCCTCAGCAAAGTGACCGAGGGGGGCACACACCCCGCGCCGCGCGGTTTCATCGCGCGGGCGGTCGAGCCCACCAGCGGACCGAATCCCAACGAGCGCGACAATCCGGAGAAGGATCGCATCCGCCAATCCACGCGGGACGCGCTTTGGAAGATCATGGACCCCCGGTGGCCCGTCGATGAGACCGGCGAGTGGTACTGGAAATGCGATTCCAGCTCGGACGAACTGGACGGCTACTTCTTCGGCTTCGGGATTTACTACGACCGCGTGTGCGAAACCGCGGAAGAGAAGGACGCCGTGCGAGAGGTCGTGCGCCGAATGACGGACCACCTCCTCGACCACGACTACAGCCTCGTGGACCACGACGGGAAGCCCACGCGTTGGGCACATTTCTCGCCCGAAGATATGAACCAGAACGAAGACTGGTGGGTGGAGCGCGGGTTGAATTCGTACAGCATTCTCGCGTACCTCGCCGTGACGCACCACATCACGAGAGACCAGAAGTATCGCGATGCCTACATGAAGCTCGCTGTAGATCACGGCTACGCGATGAACGGGATGACCCAACCCAAGTTTCAGTGGGGCCCGGGCTCCTTCGGGCAAGCCGACGACAACATGGCCTTCATGAATTACTACCATCTCATCCGGTACGAGACCGATCCCGGACTGCTCAGCATGTTCCACAATTCGATCTACTACTACTGGAACATCGAAAAGTATGAGATGAATCCCTTCCTCAACTTCGTCTATGCGGCATGTTGCATGGGCAAGGAACGCACGGACCAATGGGGCACGCTGAATCTCTCGCCCCAGAAGAACTGGTTCGAGGAAGGTGTGGATACCCTCCGGCGCTATCCGCTCGACTTGATTAGCTGGCCGATGTCCAACGCGCACCGCATCGACATGGTGCCACTGCCGGACCACGTGCGCGGGACCACCGGCCAGAACGCGGGCACCGGGCATCACGTGTCGGGGCGGGTCTTCCGGATCGACGAGAATCATGCGATCTATTGGGGCGACGACCCGTGGACGCTGTCCAGCTCGGGCGACGGCACGCGCCTGCGCGAGGGCGTTTCGTTTCTCCTCGCGTATTACATGGGCCTTGTGCACGGGTTCATTGCGGAGTAGCGGCTTGTGCAGGGATGCGCGATTCCGAGTCCTGGGGCTTCACATCCCCCTCGGCCCTGCGGGCCTGCCCCCTTCGAAGGGGGACGCAGAGCGCGTGCACCTCGGGCCGCGAATTCCTCGCACTGACGGTCCACGTGTTGCCCTCGTGTCTTCTGGTAACCTATAGACATAGTGTTGTATAGCCCCCACTTTGAAGGGGGATCAAGGGGGATGTTCTTCTCTTCTCCGGATCCTTCTGGAGAACGCTGCCTTTCGCAATGCATCTGACCTTGGCGGCCCAATGAACCCTGTCCGCGGTGGAAACTTGACCGACCCGCCGTTTTGACCTAGGATGGGCGGGTTCTTGAGGTGGTATGTGGGTGCGCGGGGGATCATGAAACGGCACGGCCGCAGGTGCGCGGATCGGCCTGAAACCTGTGCGCTTCGGTTGCACTTCGGTTTACGAGACCGGAACGGCCGCCTGGACCGTTCCAACAACCCAGGGATTGATTACGCCAATGGATCCAATTATCCGCATTCGACTATCCATCATGATGTTCCTGCAGTTTATCGTGTGGGGATGCTGGTACGTGAC
>JADLCA010000427.1 GCA_020847495.1 Candidatus Hydrogenedentota bacterium
AGGAGGCGATATCTTGATGCTTAGGACAACATCCCGGATCGTGCTGGTGCTAGTGAGCCTTGTGTCAGGCCTGAATGTTGACGCCCAGGATGCCGGCAGGAAGCCAAAGAAACAGGCTGCCGCTACCACCACCGGGCGCAACGCGCCGCCGCCTTCCGTATTCTATACCGACGTTCCTGAGCGTGCTTTTGACATTATCCTTTGCCGTCCCACGGACAAAAGCGTGACCGCCAGCATTGTCGCGTATGCGCCCATGGAGGGGTATATCGAATACGGCCTGACGGATGCTTCTTTGGACTCTCGCACGAAGGCAAAGCCGTTTGCGCCGCAAGAGCCGCAGACATTCGAACTAGCCGGACTGCAGCCGGGTACGCGTTACTGCTATCGGCTCCTGTGGAAGCGGCCGGATGCGCAGGACTTCGCGGCTGACGAAATCCACTCATTCCAAACGCAGCGGGCTCCTGGCACGCCATTCGTATTTACGATTCAGGCGGATTCCCATCTGGATACGGCCAATGGGGGCGCCATCTACGAGCGCGCACTTCGGTCCGAACTTAGCGACACCCCCGACTTCGTGATCGACTTGGGGGACACCTTCATGACCGACAAACGTGGAAACGCCTTCAGGGAGGCGCAGGCCCAGTACTTTGCCCAGCGCTACTACCTGGGCCTGCTCTGCCACTCCGCCCCCATGTTTCTAGTGCTTGGAAACCATGACGGGGAATCGGCACGCCGCTTCGATGGAGGCATGGACAGCATTTCCGGCTGGTCGCACGGCAGGCGCACCAGCCTTTTTCCAAACCCCATCCCCTCTGCGTTCTACTCGGGCAATGCGATCAGGCTGGAACCGCTCGGGTACCTTCAGGACTACTACGCGTGGCGATGGGGTGACGCGCAATTCATTGTGTTGGACCCGTACTGGTTTTCGCAGGAACAGAACGGCCGCAGCAAAGACCCTTGGGACAAGAGCCTGGGCAGGGAGCAGTACGTGTGGTTGCGGGAGACGCTGGAGCGGAGCGACGCCGCGTTCATCTTCGTCTTCATCCATAATCTTGTCGGTGGGGTCGATGATGTCATGCGCGGCGGTGCAGAGGCGGCCAGGCTCTTCGAATGGGGCGGACTTGATCGAAACGGGGAGTCCCAGTTTGCGGCAAGGCGTCCCGGTTGGGAAGAGCCCATTCACGACTTGCTGAAGCGCAATGGAGTTGCCGTGGTATTTCATGGCCACGATCACTTCTTCGCGCGTCAAGAACTGGACGGAATCGTCTACCAGCTTGTGCCGCAGCCGTCACATCCCGGGGGACGGGACCTCACCTCGTTCGCTAACAAGTACGGGTACATTAGTGGGGACTTCCTGTCCAGTCCGGGATATCTGCGCGTCGCGATCGACGCCAGTACTGCAAAAATCACCTATGCTCATCTCGCGGGAACGCAGGGGGAAAGCTCCGCGGTCAAACCGCCCGAGGCAGTTTACGAATATGAAGTGCGCGCACGTAAACCGCGCTGATCAAGGACAAATCGGGGGATAGATCTTCCGAGGTTCCAGTTCCTATGAAGTGAGGGATTGCCCGATGTGCTCTACGAAGTTGCTTCATTCCATGCTCCGGCTTGCACTTGTTTGCCCGATCCTGGCCGGGTGCGCACCCAAGGACCGCCCTCCTGAAGATCTTTCGCGGGGGAGCTTCGCGGAGGCAAGGGAATTACCCGCAAACAGCCAACCGGCAATGGATAGCGGCCATTGGGCCTTGATTCCGGCGGGGCGTTTCGAGATGGGCGATCACCATGACCTTGGCGGAGTCGAACACCCAAGCGATGAGGTTCCGATCCATCTCGTACAACTTGACAGTTTCTACATTTCAAAAATGGAAGTCACCAATGACGAGTACTGCCGGTTTCTGAATGCGGCCATCGATGCCAAATCAATCATGGTGCGCGATGATCTTGTCTACACGCAGGATGGGATGACCCTGCTTTGTGACACAAACGCCAGCGACCCCGCCAGCAGCGTTCATTGGGATGGGCAACACTTCGTCCTGGCGGATGGGCGCGCCGAACACCCCGTCGTTTGCGTGCGTTGGCCAGGCGCCGTGGAGTACTGCAATTGGCTCAGCACGGCGGAAGGACTGATGCCTTGCTATCATCCGGGTCTGACGTCGTGCGATTACGCCGCATCGGGCTACCGTTTGCCCAGCGAAGCTGAGTGGGAGTACGCGGCCCGCGGTGGTCAGACGGACCTTTACCGGATCTTCCCCTGGGGCGATGAGCCGGACACGGCACGGGTGAACTGGCCCGGCTCGGGTGATCCCTACGAAGCTGGACCCTACCCGTGGACAACGCCGGTTGGTTTCTATGATGGGCAAATGCACAAGAAGGGAGACTTCGACTGGCCGGGTCCGCAGTTGGAGTACCAGACCGCCGACGGCGCAAATGGGTACGGGTTGTATGATGTGTCCGGAAACGTGTGGGAGTGGGTCAACGATTGGTATCAGCGCGACTACTATGCAGTGAGTTCCCTGACGAATCCTGCTGGTCCCGACACTGGCCAATCTCTCCCTGACGGCAAGCCATACCACGTCCTTCGAGGCGGCAACTGGTACAACGGCGAGTGGGGCCATGGCCGCGTGTCAAATCGGGACCCTGCATACTACCGTGGGCCGGATGACCCCAACCACAGTTGGTACCACGTAGGATTTCGCGTGGCGAAGTCCACGGCACGAGGCGAAGCGGCCGGCCAGGAAGCGCCGCGCGCCGAGCATCCTGACCAGCGGCCTGAAAGTCCGCGTCCACCGCAACCCGCTCCCGATAGCGGACGGGGTTCTCAGCGCCCAGAGCCCCCGCGAGACCGCGGACCCCAGCTCGACAAGTTCCAGGGAACTGATTCCAACGGCGACGGCACCGTGACCATGGATGAGTTTCTCTTCCACGAGGAGAAGAAATTCGGCCGCATTGACACCAACGGTGACGGCAGCATCTCGCCCGCCGAGATGGGCGCGAATGAGGCTCGTCCGGACAATTCTCCCCGGCCCGGAGATCAAAAGTTTGAACGTACCGACATGGACGCAAACGGCGCTGTCTCTCTGGATGAATACCTAGCCGGCGAGCGCGTGGCATTTCCCCGATGGGATTTGAACAGCGACGGCGTACTGTCACCCGAAGAACTGATCGGCGGGCAGCAGCGGCAGGGCCGCGAACCCAAACCCCAAGGCAGGGAAGGGCGCAGGGAACCGCCTCGTGAAGGGCGAGGCCCGGCTCCCGCGGAACCCGCGAAAGAGAAGCAGGCACTGAACATTGAAGTGCTTTCGGAAGGCAAGCTGGGTCTGGTGAAGGAGACGCAGGACGCGGCGCCGGGCTATTCGCTATTTGCACCGAAGCATCGCACGATGACCTATTTGATGAACAACGCAGGGCAGGTGGTTCATGAATGGACAGCGAGCACCTACGAACCCGGGCAAACAGTCTACCTGCTGGAAAACGGCAATCTGCTGCGCTGCTGCTTCACCCACGCGCAGGGATTCACGCGAGGCGGAGAAGGCGGGCGCCTGGAGGAATACGACTGGAACGACAAGCTTGTTTGGGAGTTCGACTACGCCAACGAGCAACACATGCTGCATCACGATGTCGCGGTATTGCCCAACGGCAACATCCTGGCACTCGCGGTTGAGCGAAAGACGCGGGAGGAGTGCCTGGCGGCCGGATTCAGCCCCGAAATGCTGCGCGATCAGGAACTGGTCCCGGACTACGTTCTCGAAATCCAACCCACTCGCCCCAAGGGCGGAACGGTGGTATGGGAATGGCACGTGTGGGACCACCTCATTCAAGCGAATGACCCGGCGAAAGCGAATTTCGGCAACGTGCGCGAGCATCCCGAACGCGTTGATGTGGACTGCAATGGCCGGCCGACGCCCGCATTCTGGAATCACATGAATTCCATTGCCTACAATCCGGAACTCGATCAAATTGTGTTGAGCGTGCGAGGCTGCAGCGAGATTTGGATCATCGATCACGCGACTACGCAACAGGAAGCGAAAGCCAGCACCGGCGGACGTTATGGGCGGGGAGGCGATCTGCTTTATCGCTGGGGAAATCCTGCCGCATATCAGCGAGGCACCTCCGCCGACCGGATGCTTTTCCAGCAACACGATGCCCACTGGATACCGGCCGGATTTCCAGGGGCAGGCAACATTCTCATCTTCAACAACGGGTTCGACCGCGGATACTCTTCGGTCGAAGAAATTGTCCCACCATTTGATGCTAAATCTGGTTATGCAATGGCTCAGACCGGCACGTTCGGTCCGGCCAGGCCGGCGTGGCATTTCGAGACGACGCGCAAGACCGATTTCTTTTCTTCGGAGATCTCCGGTGCACAACGCCTGGCGAACGGCAACACGCTGATTTGCGCCGGCGTCCTGGGGGTCTTCTTTGAAGTCACTCCACAAGGGGCGACTGTTTGGAAGTACGTCAATCCTGTCGTCCGAGGTGGCACCCTGGCTCAGGGGGAACAACCGGGCGTCGATGAGCGCGGCCACTACTTGAACGCCGTATTCAAAGTCCATCGGTATTCCCCTGGCTATGCTGGTTTGACGGATCGAGACCTCTCACCTCGCGGTGTGCTTGAACTGCCAGAAAGTCAGAAAGGAAAGACAGGCTTGGACCGAGCCAACACGCCACCCTCCCGGACAGGTCATAAAAGAGACGACCAGGAGCCTGAAGACAGAAACAACATCATACGGTCGCTCGGCTATTTGTAAGCAGGACTATTCTCGAAAGAGGTGAACCACCTCTCACCCCCACAGGCATTCCCTGCCCAGCCTTTGTGTGGAATTCCTTCCGTAATTACTCGACATCGGCCTCCGGCTTTCAGGATTTTATAGTTTTATCCTCTCTATATCTTGTGGTGAGTTTTGCACTTAGCGCAAGCCTGTACAATATCTTGTGGCCGAAATCACCCTTTACTAGTTTCTGTAACCCCTTGCATTCAAAGGAGAAGCACCGATTTTCTCCTTGACACAGGTGGGGCTTGGTGGTAGGATGGGGAAGCGCAGTGGGAAATTTTGGGACTCCAGGGATCGCGGAAGGAGTTCTTCGTGTACTACGGAGAAGCCATCACCAAGTTGGACGACAAGGGGCGGATCACCGTCCCTCGGCGTATCCGTGAGACCATGGAGTACGAGGGTCACCTCATCTGGTACATGGCCCGGGGGTACGGGCATTCCATCTTTCTGTTCCATCGCGACGAGTGGAACAAAATCCGGCAGCAGGCGGGGCGTCATTCCGCCATGGACGCCAAGACGCTGGCGTTCCGGCGGCTGTTCTTCAGCAGCGTGGCGGAGGTGCGGCCCGACGCGCAGGGCCGGATGGCGGTACCGCAGCACCTGCGCGAATACGCGGGGATCGACAAAGAAGCGGTGCTACTCGGGGTGGACGATCATCTGGAACTCTGGGACAAAGACGCGTGGCGCGCGTTCCAGGAATCCAACGATGCTGGATATGAGGATATGGCGGCGCCGTTGTTCTCGATGGGGGGACCACAGGCTGCCA
>JADLCA010000428.1 GCA_020847495.1 Candidatus Hydrogenedentota bacterium
ACCGTCAGCCTCCACCCCAGCGAACTCCCTGACCATCGGGGTCATGCCAAAACTCGTCGGCATTGATTTCTTCAAAGCGACCGAGCGGGGTGCAGTGGAAGCGGCGCAGGAACTCGGCGTTGATCTGGTCTACGATGGACCGGCCGAGAACGACGTACAACAACAGGTGCAGATGATCGAGACCTGGATCGCCAAGGACTATGACGCCATCGCCGTGGCGCCCAACGACCCTGACGCCATCGCCCCGGTACTGGAGGATGCCCGCGCAAAAGGAGCCTCCGTCATCGCATGGGACGCCGATGCCGCAGCGAGCGCGCGGGACTATTTCGTCAGTCAATGTAGCCCCGAGAGCGTGGCGCACGCCCTGATGGACCTGGTGGCCAAGAACTCCGGTGAGGACGCGAAGTACGTCATCCTGACGGGATCCCTCACCGCGGCAAACCAGAACATCTGGATGGGTGAAATGGAGAAGTACCGGCAGGCGAGGTATCCCGCCATGACGAACCTCTCGGAAACTCCGAAAGTATCCGAAGAAGATCAGGCCCTTGCGACCCAAGTGACCACCGACATTCTCAAGGCCTACCCTGATCTGGACGCCATCTTTGCCATTACGACCGTGGCGCTCCCCGGCGCGGCCGAGGCATTGAAGAACAGCGATCGCCGCGAGCAGGTGTACCTCACCGGCGTGAGCACCCCGAACGTGATGCGTGAGTATATCGAGCAGGGCGTCGTGAAGGAGTTCGTGCTGTGGGATGCCGTCGACCTCGGCTACCTGACAGTGCACGTGGCCGCAGCCGCGGCGAAGGGCCAGATGGACCCCGCCCAAACGGCGTTCACGGCCGGTCGCCTGGGCACGGTGCAAGTCGCCGAAAACGTGGTCACCTTGGGAGCGCCTATCGTGTTCAGCAAGGAGAACATCGGAAAGTACGATTTCTAACTCAACTCGGCGTAGCCGCAACCGTACGAAGAAGATGATCCACTGATTTCACCGATTACACCGATTCAACAATGAGAGCAACAAGGGGAGAGCAACAAGGGGAGGGCAACAAGGGGGAACGGGCTCCCGCCCGTGGTTTGAGAGTACCTAAACGCAAAGGCGCCGAGTCTGCAGAGGAACGCAGAGAATCAAAAGGGCGAAGCCAAAGAGCGGATGAAGAGTTCGTCCACAGATTACACCGATTAACACAGATTTGGAGACTGGAGATGAATGCGAAGCTCGCGTTCGCAAATGACTCAAATCTGCGCAGATGATGAAAAGATCGAAGGAGATGACGGGGACCCTCTTGAGGTCTGAAGGACCGGCTCCATTTGAGCCCAGGGCAGAGCGAAGCGCCGCCCTGGGTACACAGCGTCCCCCGTCTTGAGCGCTGAAGGTGCGACCCAAGGCATAGGTCTGCAATACACAAGATATCCACACGTACTTCTGTTCGTGGAGTCCTCAACCCGAAGGAGGCAAGCATCGTGGAAACGCAACGCAAGATGCTCGAGAGGCAGGGTCTGCGCCGGCGCGATTTTCTGAGTGTCGTCGCAGGAGGGGCGGCCACGATCACCGGATTGGCCCAAGCGGACACGGCTGCGGCGCAGCCTGCAACCAATCCCGCGTCTCGGCGCCCAAACATCCTTTTCATCATGACCGACCAGCAGCGGGCTGACACAATCGCAAGCCTTGGCAACGCGAGTATCCACACCCCGAACTTCGACCGCTTGGTCGCGCGCGGCGTCACATTTACCAATGGCTATTCGACGTGCCCCGTATGCGTCCCATCGCGGCTCACGATTCGCACAGGTTGCGAACCACCCACGACGGGAACTTACAGCAACGCCCTTCCCAACCTCGTGTCAGGTCAGGCGGAAGCGACGGAAACGCGCTGTGGGCCTTACCTCGCGCGCACCATGGACTCGCTCGGATATCGCACTTTCGGAATCGGCAAATTTCACACGCATCCCTGGGACGAAGACATCGGCTACGAAGTGCACCTTCACAGCGAGGAACTCTACGGTTCGCCGGACCAGCGCTCGCGAGACAATTATGCAGCGTTCATCCGCCAGCAGCACCCTGCGTACGACTTCGTGGAAGGGCTGAAGGGCGAGCGGACCGAGATGTACTATATGCCGCAGATGAGCACGCTGCCCGCTTCCCTTGGAGTCGAAGCGTGGGCGGCGGACCGGGCCATCGAACAACTCGCGGTTTCCGACGAGCGTCCCTACTTCGGGTTCGTGTCTTTCGTCGGGCCGCATCCGCCCTTCGCGCCGCCCATCCCGTTCAACCGGATGTACGACCCGGACCGGATGGCGAACCCAGTGCGCGGCGAGATTGCCATCGATCACACGGACGAACAGATCCGGTGGATGAACTACGCGATCTGGGCCGAAGACATCAACGACTCCCACGCGCGCGTGCTCAAGGCCCGGTATTACGGCGAGATTTCCTACATCGACGAGTGCCTGGGCCGGATCCTCGACGCGGTCGAGGCGCGCAGCGACGCCGGCAACACGCTCATCTGTTTCTTTGCGGACCACGGAGACCATCTCGGCGATCATCATGCCTGGCAGAAGGAAAGCTTCTTCGAGGCGGCGTGTCACGTCCCCTTCCTGGTGAGTTGGCCGGAACGTCTCCCGCGCGATGTACGTCGCGACGAACTGGTCTGTCTAACCGATCTGTTCGGAATCGCCACGAGCGCGGCCGGGTCACGCGAGCTGCGCGATGGTGTAGACGTGTTGGGGATTCTCGAAGGAAGCGCCCAGCCACGCGAGCACCTTATCGGGTACTACGGAACTCCGGGGACTCCTCGTTTCAAGATCATGGTCCGGGACATGGACTGGAAGTACATCTACATGGCGAATGGAGGGGTCGAGCAGCTCTTCAATCTTCGAGATGACCCGCAGGAGTTGCGCCAGCGCATCAATGAGCAGCCCGATGTGGCGGAGCGGTTGCGCCACGTTGCCGCGAGCGCACTCAACCGCGTGAACGCCAATCGCGCACTCGACGCGAATGGCGACCTGCTGCGGCTGCCGATCGAAGACCGCCCGCTTACGCGCATATACCAATTCGATCGCTCGCGCGGAGTTACTGGCTTTCCGCAGAAGCCTGAGGACGTCAGACCTCAGGGCTCCTGATGCGCGCGCAAACCTGATCGTCCCCGACACTCGCCGTGTCAGGACTCAAGCAGTCTCGTATATCCTGGCTTGTATACCGGGTAGATTCCATTGGCATCCGGCAGCACGGGCGGCTCCATGCCATCATGGCAATCTTCGGGCTTTGGCGCATAGAAGAAGTCGGAATTGTTGACCTTTTCCCACGTCATTTCCTGGCCCGTATAGCAGGAGAGCTGTCCCATCACGCCGATCATGGTGCTGCGGGCCATGTAGTCGCCGTTGTTGACGGGTTCGCCCGAACGGATCGCCTTGAAGAGCACGTCGTGCTCGATCTGATACGGGTCGCAACTGTCCTCCCAGCGCCACGCGTTCTCGCCCCAGATCTCGCATTGCAGGATGGATGCCTTGCCTTTGCTGCCCAGGATGATGCTGGAGCATTCGTCGTAGCATCCCTGGGTCGTCCGGCAGAAGGCGTAAATGCGCACACCGCCTTCAAACTCGTACACGACCGAATGATGGTCGAACACGTTGCCGTAGATCGGCTCCGTCATCGAAGAGCGCCCCGCAAGCCCGTGACATTTGATCGGAGCCGTGTCGTGCATTACCCAGCTTGCGCGGTCCAGATTGTGCACCAGCGATTGGGGAACGTCGTCTCCGGACAGCCAGTTGAAATGGTACTGCGTGCTGCATTGCCATTCGAGTTCAGAGTGCCCCGGCGCGCGGTCGGTGATGACATACGGCGCACGCAGAAAGTTCTCCTCAATGGCAATCACATCGCCGATCGCGCCGTCGTGTATCCGCTTGACCGTTTCGATGTACCCGGTGTGATAACGGCTTTGGAGTCCCGATACCAGGCACAGACTCTTTTCCTTCGCCGTCTCCGCGGCGCGCTGCATGAGCTTCATGCCGGCGGGATCGATGCCGTGGGGCTTCTCGACGAAGACATGCTTCCCTGCCTGAAGCGCGGCCATCGCGTGAAACGGATGGAACTTCGCCGCGTTCGCGATGAGCACCACGTCGGATGCCTCGATGACGTGCTTGTAGCCGTCAAAGCCCGCGAAACAGTGATCGTCATCAACGATGACCTGGTCCTTCATCTGCGCCTTGATGCGTTCACGCTTTGCCTTGACGCGATCCATGAAGATGTCGCACATCGCCACAAGCCGGGCTCCCGGGTCCGCGGTCAGGGCCTGAACAGCCGCACCGGTGTTTCTTCCTCCGCAACCGATCATGCCGACACGGATGGTATCGTCTGCGGCCGCATACGCATTGCGCGCGATGACGTTGGCGCTCAGAACGGCTGCGGAGACTCCGGCCACCGAATTCTTCAAGAACCCCCTCCGCGTTGTGCCGTGGACTATTCCCGATGCTTGTGAAGTGCTCATGTCATCTCCTCCACACGAAGTGTAGCCTTGGTGCGGAGGATTCGAAACGGCCTCCGCCCTTGGGTATTGATAACTTGTGCGATGTGAAAAGCCGGGCGCATGGGTTACAGGCGCCAAATCCCCCATACAGTGCGTCGTGCCGGCGCAAGCCGCTTGTCAACGCTCCACCTCGATTATGTGCGTCTGGGAGAGGCCTGTCAACACGTGCCGCGCTGTGAAGGGGGAATCTTCTTGGAGCGTTCTTTGTGTAGTTTGGGTTTTGCCCATGATTCTCCCAGCCTTTGACAAGCAGGAAGGGCGAAGCTAGGATGGGCTTCGCCCGTGCATTTGGCGCGAGCGCTGAGAGCCGCTCAGTCAGGCTGTAACTCTGAAAGGCACGAACGTGAAGAAGCGTGTGGCATCTTTCCCCTCAGGTTTGTTTGTAACCGTCATCATCTCCACGATCGTGACCGCCGCCGGGGTGGCACAGGAAACCAAACTGCCGGAGAAGATCAAGCGTGTCGACATTGTTCACATGTCGCACACAGACGTGGGCTTCACGGATCATCCGGCGGTCTGCCGCGAACAGCAGACCCGCTACCTGGATATCGCCATCGATGGTGTCCTTGCCACGGAAGACGCTCCGCAAGGGGCCCGGTTCAGTTGGACCGCGGAGGCTGCTCTGACCGTCGACGACTGGTGGCAGAAAAACTCCCCCGAGCGTCGGCAGGACCTATTGCGCGCGATAGGTACGGGGCGGCTCGAAATTGCCGCGCTCGCCATGAACCAAACTCCTACGCTCAATGCAGACCAATGGAATACGACGCTTCGCTGGCTGCCCGAAGAGATCTGGAATGCTGCATCTCCAAGAACCGGAATCCAGAACGATGTGAACGGATTCCCGCGGGCGGGCGCGATGGCGTTGCTCGATCGGAACGTCGGGAATCTGTTCATGGGAATCAACCCCACGAACGGAAAATCGCCGTTCCCAGTGCCCATGGCCTTTTGGTGGAAGATGCCCGATGGCCGCCGCCTCTTCGTCTGGCTGGGAGATTCGTATCCGAACGGTTTCTATTACTTCTTCAGCGATTCCTGGCGGCGAGGGCCGGTACCCGAGTCGACGGATACACGGTACCGCCCGCCCCGGCGTGGCGGCGAATTCTATCCAACCGACGAGGCGGCTCTTCGCAAGGCCGAGTCGCGGTTGTGTGAGAAGCTTCGCCAAATGGAAGAGCGGGGCTATGACTTCCCTTCACTGCCCCTTTCGGTGACCAACGAATGGCGCATGGACAATGACCCGCCGTATCTCGGTTTGACCGATTTCGTGGCGGCGTGGAATCAACTGGGCCTGCAGCCGGAATTGCGCCTCACCACAGTCTCCCAAGCAATTGAAGATCTCAAGCCGCACATCGCCGACCGCCTGCCCGAATACCAGGGCGAGTTCACCGACTGGTGGGTGAACGGCTGTGCTTCGGGGCCTCGGGAAGTGGCCGCCTCGCGCCGGGCAAAGAGAAATCTGACGGCCGCGCTCAGTCCTGTCTGGGGCGAAACGCTGGATGCCAACACGCGATCTGCCGCCGACGCGATTCTGCGTGACCTGTGCCTTTTCGACGAGCACACCTGGGGTTCAGCGGACAGCATCGGCCTGCCGCACGACATCGACACCTGGGCGCAGTTCAACGAAAAGGCCCGGACCGCCTTCCACCCGCTTGCGATGTCCAAGCTGCTCCTGGCGCAGCGTGCGCGCACGGCGGTCTACCCCCGGGAGTACGGATACTACGTGGCAAACACCGCCCCGGTTGCCTGGACCGGATGGGTCTCGATGGTGGCGTCGGCCCTTCGAGAAGACGTGGTTGCGCTGAAGAATCCATTGACCGGTGCAGTTCTCCCGCTGGAACGCCGGCCCGGTTATGCCCAGTTCAGCGCACCCCAGAGCGAGGACCAACTTACTCTTGAAGCCGACAATGCGACCGTTGCTGACAATGTGCCCGGACAAACTGTCCGGTTCTGGATGGAAGGCGTCGATCCCCTGTCGACGGTTCGATTGATTCCGAGCGATGCGCCGGACGCGTCCGCACCGGCGGCGCAATTACCCAAGGTCGAAGTCGACGCGCACGGTTGGCCGACGCGCGTTCAATGGCCGGGCATGGACTTGCCCCTGTTTGAGGAAAGCCCCGGCACCTTCGTGTCCGTTGAGTTAACCGGATTCTCAGGACGTTGGAAGTACAATGAAATCCTGCAAAGCCGCGATGAAGAGAAGAGGAAGGGGGCCCTCAAAGAGACAGCCGCAGAACCGGCAGGCAGTACAACGGTGGAATCGAATCCCTACACAACCGTGTATACCCAATTGATGAAGCACCCTCGGCTCAAGTGGCTCAAGCGAACGCTGGAGATTTACCACGACGAACCCAGGGCGCAGTTGACGGTGCGGCTCTATCGTCTGTCGTCCGAGTTGCCAGAGTGGTTCTATATCGGCTGCGCTATGCCCACTGGCGATACGCTTCCGACAGTGTCGTGTGGTGGAGTTCCTTTCGTTCCTTTCGAAGACCAACTGCAGAACACCTGCCAGGACTACATGGCTATCGACAGTTGGGCCGACTTTAAGACGGATGGCGGTCACTGGCTCTGGATCACACGCGACGCACCCGTGGTCAGCTTTGGTGGACCGCAAACACTCAAGCACCTGGAGTCCGCGCCTTCGAACCCGAACCGGGCCTATGCCCTGATCTTCGACAACACGTGGATGACCAACTTCGTCGCCGACAGTCATGGTATCTTTGAGTTTCGCTTTGACCTGCTGTGGAAAGAGACAGACGCTATCAAGACCGCCAGTGACGCCGCGGGTATCGCCGAAACGGTGCTCTCCGAGCCACAACTGATCATCCAACCCGCTTCGCAAGAAGATCCAATCTTCATGGAACACCTGCACAAGCCATAGGTGGGAACGGTAGGTGACTTCCCAGTCCGTGTCCGTTGCAAGCACTTTGGTGTGGCGATCGTCCCGCAGGGTTATGCAATACGGACACCGCTACTAGGAAAAAGCATTGAAGGTCACCCTAGGCTCAACCGAGGGACACTCGGCATGAAACTCCTCGATAAACAGACGTTCGAGTTGTTTTGCGCAATCATCATACACTTCTTGGGGCACCTCGCAAAGGACAGCGTCATGCATAGGAATCAGCATTTTGATAGATTCGCACTCCCGGAAAATGCGAATCATCACCTTCTTTAGAATCAGCGAGGCTGTTCCTTGGATCCTTTGTGTCGCTGCCCATCGCCGTTCAATGGGTGATAGTTGTTTCCCTGACGAATCACGATACCTGTAGTTGCCCATGTGAGATCCGACCCGGCCTTCCGTCAGTAGACGTGCTTCAATCGAGCCTTGCCATTCGTCAAGCTGAGTGTACCTCCCAAAGAACTCCGCAATCGCTCGCTGGCAGTCCTCAAGACTTTCGCCCGATAGCCTCGCAGCAAAAGACGCCATGCGAGAATGGGACATTCCGTAGCAGAAACTCAGGAAAAGAATCTTTGCCGCGGCCCGCTCACGTACTGACCCAAAGAGCGCCACGCTTAGTGACGAATAGAGGTCACCTGCATTGTAGTCACTGATTAACTGGGAATCACCAGAGTCGTCGGCCATTATTCCAGGCTCAAACTGCGAGTAATCTGGATACACAAATTGGAAACCTTCCTCAGGGAGGAAGACGTCTCTGCTCGTTCTCTTGAGATTCTGGATGGGCGGATCTTTAAGCGTGACTCGGCCCGTCACTGTCCCCATGCATTCAAAGGTAGGGAATGCTCGTCCTGCGGGAAAAGCTCCTAACCGAAGAAGAATCTCGCGGTCTCTACGAGAGTCCCTAAACGTCTTTAGGCATCTCAAGAATGGATGGGTGTCCCCCAGAAGCTTGAGAGATGAGTCCAATGACTCGCGAGACGAAAAGTCGATATCTTCGGGCAGAAACAACTCGCCGATCCTACTCCTAATGTGGTCCAAATCGTCAGTATCGTCGACGTTCCATTTCGTCTTAAGTTCGCGCTTGGCCAGAAACAGAGAGTCATCCAGTGTGTCAATCCGCTTCTCTAATCTGTGCAAATCTACCCTAAGGCCGCGGAGCTGACACTCTATAAGCATCTCATTGAGCGGCTTCTCGACCTTGAAGTATCTTTCGTATTCATCCCTGTTTCTCAGCTCACTTACCTGAACCCGCCACAATGCCTCTATGTGGCCCAACAGTTCCCCCGCGATCTTCAGCATGTGTACCGGCGTCAAATTCCCGATACCTCGGAGTTGGGCTTCACTGAGCCGTTTCCTCGCCTCGGAATCAGGAACAAGTCCCTGGAGGAGGGAATCGAATGCCCATGGTGCCGTTCTAGCCGGACTTCTATGGGGCCGTCCCGTGAGAATCCGAGCTACGTGACAAACGTCAATTAACTGTTTGGGTGCTTTCACATCTCGTGCCCTAAGAAGAGGGATCAAGTCACCAAAACTGTACGTAATGGCTGTGGGAAGTTTCGCGAGACTGTTCAGGTCGCATTCTTGAATCCCACGACGCCCATCCCACGAATACAATTTGCATTCGCCCGCCTCGCTG
>JADLCA010000429.1 GCA_020847495.1 Candidatus Hydrogenedentota bacterium
AGCAACAAATGGCTTTTACCGCAACGAAGGATCTGATGTTGCCGGCGACCGTCACCGGCTCGTGGCCACGGCCTCGATGGTACACAATGAACATGTGGGGACGTCCACTGGATACGGCCATGATGGATCCGTGGTTTCGCGAACAGTTCAGTGACGCTCACGCGGTGGTCGTCTCAGACCAAGCCAGGGCCGGGCTGGACATCGTCACGACTGGCGACTACCACCTTGACGAGGATGTGGCAGGCCGGTCCTGGCACCACTACATGCTCCAACGATGGAACGGTTTTGAGCATGAAGAGCTTCAGACGGAGGGGACTCGTTCGCCGCTTCTGTCGTACCCGGTGGGCGCCATGCTGGATTCGATTTACAAGACTTGGCGCTGGCCGCGAGTGGTCGGGAAAGTGGAGCACAATCCGAAGAACCCGTTGGAATACGCCAAAATCTGGCGCATCACCCAACAGGCGGCCGCAGCATCGGGGCGACCAGTCAAGTTTGGCACCTGCTCTGCCCAGGTGCTCGCCTTCTTCCTTGACAGCCACACGCCGCATTACGACCTGGATGACAAGAAACAGCTTATATGGGACATGGCCGAGGCGATGAATTGCGAATTGCGACAGCTCGCCGCCTCGGGCTGCAAGGTAATTCAGGTTGAGGAGCCCACGCTCCATTTTATGGCGCGCTACAATCCTGACCAAAAGGAGTTGCTGGATTTCCTGGTCAAGGCTTTCAACCGCGAGGTCGAAGGGCTCGACGACGTTGAGGTCTGGATTCACACCTGCTGGGGCAACCCCAATATGCAGAAGGTGTTCACGGATGAATCCTATGCCAATTCAATCGAGGTCTATCTCGAACGGCTCAAGGGTGATGTGTGGACGATCGAGGCTACCGAGAATGATTTGAAAGAGCTGCCCTTGTTCAAGGCCTACAAGGATCGACTTAAGAAGAAGATCGCGGTCGGAGTGATTAGCCATCGAACCTTGCAGGCCGATTTCCCGAACGTCGTGGCCGACCGGATTCGACGCTGCCTGGACTGTATCCCGGCCGACAAGCTCGTGCTTTCGACGGATTGCGGGTTCGGACGCCAAGGGTTTAACCGGCAGCTTGCGTTTTACAAGACCACCGCGATCCCCATGGCACGAAACATCATCCTCAAGGAATTGGGATTGCCCGAGCGTTACGTCGCTGCAGCCGATGAGAAACTGGCCTGGGACCAGCTCCCCGACCACGAACCCTATACGCATTACCGGAGACTTTAGGCGGTGGCGTGCGAGCCACCGCTCATCGCGTGACATCCCCGTGCGCAGGTTCAGTGTCCAAGGCGACGACCGCTGTCGTTGGCATTTCGTCCCATTAAGCCTTGAGGGATTTCAGCACTTGGCGTGCCTTCGTCGCTTCAGCTTGGCTGTCAAATGCGAAATAGACGACGCAGCGTTTGCCAAGTGCGGCGGCGGATAACCCGCGCAGGTTGACGCCGGCTTCCGCCAACGCCATCGTAATCTTCGCGCCAAGGCCCGGCTTGTCCGCTCCCTCAATGCGAAGCGACTGGAGCGTCTCGGCCTTTCGCAGGCCCAGCCGCTTGGCCGCGCGAAGCTGTGCCGCTCCCTTCAGCGGGGCAAGGAATACGACTCCTGTACCGGGCACATCCCTGCGAGCGATAACAAACTCCAGATTCGCGCCTGCCTGTGCCAGAGTGTCGAGCACTGTGGCAACGCCGCCCGGTTGGTCCTTAATGGTCCCGGCCCACACGTCTACCCGGTCGATAGTGTACGGCATCATCATGTCCTCCTGTGAGACCCGCTGTGCGAATACCCGCTTCCGGACAATCCGTAAGAAATCAGTATAACACGTGAATCGCGAGGACGGCTTGAAAGCTGTCGCCCCGGACTTGCTTTCGTGTGTGCGAGAAGCAATTAGCTTGAAGTGCGCGTATGCGTGGCGGCACTACTTTGGGAGTGAAATTAGCAAGCGCAGTGGTTTGCCGGGGTCCAGGCGGATGGGCAGGCCCTCGCTGAGCTGGGCGCCTGAGAAAGTCTGCACCGTGCCCGCGTCCGTATCTTCGACGCGGTACGTCCGCGAGGAGTCCGGCTCCACGGTGAACCACTCCGGCACGGCGTTCATGCGGGGCCAATCCTCCGCGAAACCCATCGTGATGCGGTGGCGGGGGATATCGAATTGAAGGCGTCCATCGTACGACTGGTCTGACTTCATGAAGATGCAGATTCCGTCGCGATGCGGGGCAGCGCCGAGCTGGAGGCCCTGCACCCAGGGCCGCGCGATGGTATTGCGGGTGTGCAGCATGGTGTGAATCAGGACGGTGCGGACCGTGTTGGCTTCGAGTTTGTGCACGTCCCACAGCCGCCCGGGATCGGTGTGGTCTACCAGAAGGGTGGCAATCTCGCGGTCGGCCCACAGAAACGCTTCGGGCACGGGGAACCGGTACAGCAGGTAGAGTCCGCCTTCTACCGAGTCGGCCACGTTGTCGCGCGAGCCATGGTCCCAGTTGAACTTCGCATAGCG
>JADLCA010000430.1 GCA_020847495.1 Candidatus Hydrogenedentota bacterium
AGAAATTGATGATCCACGCGCGGCTCCAGCCCGTGTGCCCGCCCCCGCTAGCCAGACGCCTTTCCAGCGAAACCCGCGCCGCCTTCGCCAGCTCTGGCGTTCCCTCCAACGTGATCTGATTGCCCGGGTGCAGCGCGAAGAGATGCGACATGTGCCGGTGGCCGGGCTCCGGTTCATCGAAATCTTCGAGCCACTCCTGCAACTGCCCATGCTTGCCAACCTGCGGCGGAGCCAGTCGCGCCCGCGCCGTCAGGACTTCTCTACGAAAGGCTTCATCGATTCCCAGGATCTCGCTGGCCTCGGCGCAATGTGTAAACAAATCGTGAAGAATCTGCATGTCCATGGATGGACCCATGCACACATTCGTCTCTTGTCCGTCCGCTGTGCGGAACTTGTTCTCGGGCGAGTTCGAAGGACTGGTCACGAGCCACTTGTGCTCCGGCTCTTCCACGAGCGTGTCGAGATAGAATTGCGCGGACCCTTTCATGATTGGATACACACGCGTGAGGTACTCGCGGTCGCCATTGAATGCGTAGTGTTCCCACAAATGCTGGCATAACCATCCACCCGCCGCCATGAACTGTCCCCAGGCTGGATGCTCGCCCGGCGACGTGAATCCCCAGATGTTCGAGATTGTGTGAACGGCCCAACCGTCCGCACCATAGTGCACTTTCGCCGTCTTCGCGCCGGGTGCTTGCAAGGACGCGATGTACTCCAGGAAAGGCTCATGGCATTCGGATAGGTTGCACACCTCGGCGGGCCAATAGTTCATCTGGTCGTTGATGTTGTGATGATAGTCCGCATTCCACGGCGCCTGAAAATGGTCGCACCAAATCCCCTGGAGGTTTGCGGGCAGATCGCCCCTGCGCGAGCTCGATATGAGCAGGTACCGCCCGTATTGCAAGTACAGCGCGGCAAGCGCAGGATCATCGCCTCCACTGGCCACGGCTTCCAGGCGCTTGTCGGTCGCGGTTTTTCCCGCGTTCGGGCTACCCAGACTCATTGACACGCGCCGGAACAACGCTTGGTAGTCCGCGATATGCGCCGCGCGAAGTTCCTCGTATGATTTGGACTCCACCGCAGCCAGTTGGCGTTGGCAGACCAGCGCGGGGTCCTCCGCTCGGTAATCGGTGGCGGCGGCCAGCAAAAGCGTCACGGCATTCGCCTCGCGAATCGTCAGTGCGTTCCCGGCTGCCGCAAGTGTTCCTCCCTCACAAAGGACTTTCACACGAGCCTCATATCGCATGCCTTTGCCCAGCCACGCGCGCCCGCTGAGCACCAACGTGTCCGCGCCGTCCGCAGAAGCGACGACGGGCGCCTCCTGCTCCTCGGAATCCGGGTACGGCTCAATCCCGGAATCGTTCTTCCACCGGCGAGCGCTGCGATGCGGGTCCCGGTCCAGGGATACGTCGAAGGAAATGGCGCCGGGCTTGTCTGCCGTGAAGCGCATCACGAGAACCTGATCGGGTGCGCTGCTGAAGAACTCGCGCCGATATGCGTGGCCGTCCTTCACGTACATCACGCTTGAGATGGCCGTATCGAGATCGAGTGCGCGCTGGTAGTCCCGGTGCGGACCCTCGCCGCCTGCAAAGGTGAACATCAGATCGCCCAGCGTCTGGTACGAGCCAAACGGCACATACGCGCCCGCACCCGTGCCGGAACCTTCCCCCTTGCACACCAAAGTCTTGAAGGTGAGTTCCTGCGCATCAACGTACTTCTTTTGCGCGAGGAGGTCTCGTACTTCCTGCAGATGTTTGTAGGCCTCCGGATTGTCGGCGTCCTGCGGAGCGCCCGACCACAGGCTGTCCTCGTTCAACTGGATTCGCTCACGCTCGACACCTCCGAAGATCATGCATCCCAGACGCCCATTGCCGAGAGGCAGGGCCTCGGTCCAGGCCTTCGCAGGCTGCTCGTACCAGAGAGACAAGTCATCGCTTTGTGCGTGACACACTCCGGACAGAATACCCATAAGGCTCGCAAGCAGCATGGTTTGTTTCATGGAAACACCTCTCAGATCCTTTCTCTGGTAAGCGCCTCGTAACAGTACCAGAAAGCCTCCTTTCCGCACAGCCGCAAGCAAACCAGGGAGTGCATCCACCGATTTCACCGGCTACGCCGATTCAAGATCGAGGTCAACAAGGAGGAACGAACAAGGGGGGGGGACCGACGTCTCGCCCGTGATTGGACAATCCTCCAACGCAGAGGCGCGGAGTTTCCGGAGGAACGCGGAGAAGCAAGAGGGCGAAGCCATTGAGCGGATGAAGAACTCGTCGACGGATTGCACAGGTCTACACAGATTTGAAGAGGGGAGATGAATGTGAAGCCAGAGAGCGGAGCGCTCCTCAGTACTGCCTCGCGTGCCAAGCGCGGCAGCATAGCGCCTCGTTTCGGCGGTCGACTTGACGGTTCACGTAGTGTGTCACGCGCACATCCGCATCTGAGGTTGACAAGGGCGTGGGGGTATAGCTCTGGTGGAGCCTCGGGCGCCAACCCTGTCCGCCACGTGCCCTCGGCGCCTCACCGGTCCTATCCGACCGATCCGGCCGATCCGTCCGATTCCTGTCTGCGCTTTGCCGGCAGGCCCCTCAAGTTCTCCAGCCACCCTTCTTGAAATTCCCGCTCCCCCATGCGATGATGCTGCGCGCATGCGTGGTGAAGGTCAGTGTGGCAGGTTCGGCGGGGGACGCGTCATCTCCACTCCCGATCCCGGGCGTTGCGCGTGACCCGCACCATCACGGGCTGGCGGTCCAGCCTTCAGGTAAGTTTTGAGATAGGAGCCTCACGAAACGCCATGACGAATCGTAAGTCGCGCGCTGGTTTGTTCCTCTTGGCACTGGTCATTGCGGTCGCCATTACTTCGTGCGGCCGTTTTGGGAAGGATGGCGGCGCTCCGCCCGCAAGTTCGGAGGCCATGGCCTCCGGCGCGGCGGCCCCCGCCGACCGCGAAGCGAGCCTGAAGAGTCTTGTTGAAAGCTATGTCGCCGCCGCGTCCCGTTCAGAAGGCTCCTCGCAGATCCTCCGCAAGAAGCCCTACTGGTTCAAAGAGTACTCTGTGTACCCGGACGGGACACAAGGCATGCAGATCGAGATGCAGGAAAGCGATTCCCGCACTTCCCCCGTGTCGGCCAAGGTAACCTTGGGCAAGCAGCGTTTTGCCACCAAGCTGCACCGCAAACGCGATGAGGCGATGGCGGACGCGAACTTCCTCCGGGATACCGGAACGGAAACGCTCTCCTTCAAGATGCGCGGCGACCGTTGGTGGCGCGATGGCAGCCTCTTCGTGGCGGAGAAGACCGAAGAGAACGTCAATGGCGAATGGGTGCCCGCGCAGGAAGAAGTCGAGCGCACCGTGGCCGCGGAAGAAGAGAAGGAAGGCAACTGGTTCAACCGCGCCTGGTCCACCATCTCCGGGCGTTGAGCGCGGGACGCGGCGCTTCATGACCGCCGCAAGAGCACATTCTCATGCAAGCTGACGCATCGCACGGCACACGCTGGTGGGTCCGCGCCGAATACGCGATCTTGGCCGTGGCCGCGCTGTTGGCGTTCATGGAAGCCCGGGAAGGGGTCCGTGGCGATCACGCGGTCAGCCGCCTCGCAACGGTTTACAGCCTCACCCAATACGGCACTTGGTTCATCGATAACCCCGACGGCACGACTCCGAATCCTTTTGAGCCCAATACCATCGACAAGGTCATGGTCCGCGGCGTCATCGCCGGCGGCGTAGTCCGGGACGGGCGGATCATTTCCAGCAAGCCCCCGCTACTTCCCCTCCTGATGACGGGCGAATACTGCGTCCTCCACCAGCTTACCGGCTGGCAACTGGATGATGAAGGCCAACGCAAGACGGTTCTGTTCATCATGACCCTGAGCTTCGTGGGCACCTCGTATCTCCTCATTCTCCTGATGTTCCGTAGGGCGCTCTCCTTTGGCGGCGTACCTGCGTGGGCGCGCGTCTACCTGCTCGCCGCCCTCGCCTTCGGGACCCAACTCTGGGGATTCAGCGGAAAGATGAGCAATCACGTGCCCGCCGCGGGTATGCTGATGCTTGCCCTCTATTTCGCAATCGGTCTCACGGGCGGTCTCCTGACTCCAAAACCGTGGCGTTTCGCCCTCTTCGGACTAAGCGGTGCCCTTGCCGCCGCGTTCGATTTGCCCATGGCCATCTTCGTTGCCGCTGCGGGCGTCTCGCTGCTCATCCGGTTCCCGCGTCAGACGTTGCTGTGGGTGGGCACCGGGGCCGCGATTCCCCTTGCAGTTCACTTCGCGATCATGATCTACGTGACCGGCAGCCCCCTGCCGGTCCAGATGCGCAAGGAGACCTACCTGTTTGAATCCTCCTACTGGAGGCACCCCATGGGCATCGACGGCTTGAACGAACCCAAGGGCGCTTACCTCTTTCACATCCTGCTCGGCTGGGCTGGCGTGTTTTCCCTCTATCCCGTGCTGCTCCTCGGTGTGATCGCCGCTGTCGGGTCGGCCTTTTCGCGGGAATCACGGTGGCGCAAGCCCATGCTGGTGGGTCTGGTCTGCTTTGTTGTCCTCACGGCCTACTACACGTTGAGCACCAACAACTACGGCGGAGAGTCCTACGGTTTTCGCTGGTTTATCGGTGCTATGCCTCCACTGCTTCTCATGGCCGCACCGATGCTTGCTGCCTGCCGCCGGCCTTGGCAGATAGCCTTGCTTACTCTGCTAGTCGTCATATCCCTGTATTCCGGCTGGGAGTGTGCACAGACGGACTGGGAGTCAGGTCAAGAATGGACTTCTCGGATCTTCGGCCCCTCCTACTCTCAAGTGCCCGGAAATTGATGCGATTTCCGGCACTTTCCCGGCTTTGAGACCTTGTATTGGAGGGGCTATTTGGTTGACTACGAATCGAAATATTATTGAATTCCTTAACACGTAATGAAGGTTTCCTCATTAAGGCTTGACAAATTTTCCGAGAATTACTATCCTAATCTACGCATGAATGAGGCGAGGCTAGCTGATCTCATTGAGGAGTCTAGAGTACTTCATTAGTTCCTTTTGGTACTTACAAACTGGCGGTCAGGCCGAGCCCGTACCCCAAAAAACTCTTGATTGCCACCCGGAACGGCAAGACGTAGGGGGCCCTGGGATGATCCACACCGGCCGTCCACCAAACGGAGCACGTGCCATCCCCGGCCTACGCGCGAATCACATCAGGCACATCCCTGGAGCGGAAACCGCCATCCTGGTCGAGTGCCACGGAGACCAATTCCGCGCACGAGGAACCCCACAAAATGTCTGGTCACCGGCGAAGGCCTCGTTGCAAGGACTCGTTTTCCCTGGCTGTGCACTCAAACCATACACCTTCCTTTCGAGGGTGTGATCGGCATGTGGCGTAGGCAGTATGCCACCTGGCTCGCGGCACGAAAGGCGTCTGCATGAGCGGCAGCTCACACGTAACGCACGGCTTGAGGTTCCTGCGAAGCCGGAGTGTCTCATGACGACTGAGCGGAAAGTATCGCTTGGATTCCTCGCGGGTCTCGTGGCCATGTTCGCCGTGGGTATCGCCGCCACCTTCAGCGGGCGCGAACTGCTGCGCAACTCCGCGCTCCTGGACCACAACTACGAGGTTCTCCGCACAATCGAGGATTTCCACCTGCGCATCCTGGAGGTCGAATCCATGTCCCGCGGCTTCGCCCTTTCGGGGAAGGAGGCCTATCTCGAACCCTATCGCGACGACAGCAATATCCTGCTTGAGCATCTGGTTCTCCTGGCGGAATTGACCATGGACGATCCCGAGCAGCACGAGCGGGTGGCACGACTCGACCCTGCAACCCGGACGAAACTCGAGTTCAATGACCGCCTCGTGAAGGCGCGCCGCGACGGTCTCGCCGGCCAGGCCGAGAGCCTGATGGATTCCGAGGAAGGGCGCCTGCTCATGCTCGAAATCCGCGGACTCATCGCGGAAATCGAGGGCGAGGAAAGAGAGCATCTCGTCGAACGCAACGAAGCGGCCCAACGAGGCGGCACGCGGACCCTCGCGGCGGTTCTCATCGGGTGGAGCATCGCCGTGGCTCTCGCGGCCATTTCGGGTGTCTCCATCCAGCGCGATCTCCGCCTTCGCCGCCAGGTACAAGCTGCTTTGGAGCAAGCCAATGCGAAGCTGGAACTCGCCAATTCCCAGCTGGACGCAAGCAACCAGCAACTGGAGTCCTTCTCCTACTCGGTGTCCCATGACCTGCGCATTCCACTTCGGGCGATTGACGGCTACTCCCGGATGCTTCTGGAGGACTTTGCCGGCGCGTTGGACGAGGAGGGACAGCGTTTGCTCAACGTTGTGCGGAATTCCACAACCGAGATGGGCCGGCTCATCGATGCTCTCCTCGCGTTCTCTCGGGCGGGCAGGCAGCCGTTGGCCTTGGAGCGAATCGACATGGAATCCCTCGTGCGGGATGCCTGGGAGGACGTGTGCGGCTCTTTGAATTCCCAGCTCCCTCGGATTGTATTTCACGCGTTGCCTCCCGCCAGAGGTGATCGTTCCACCGTCCGTCAGGTGGCCGTCAACCTCTTGTCCAACGCGGCGAAGTTCAGCTCAAAGAACGCGGATGCCCGCGTCGAAGTGGAGGGGCGTCTCGACGGGGGCGTCAACGTCTATTGTGTTCGCGACAACGGATGCGGGTTCGATATGAAGTACGCGGAGCGGCTGTTCAACGTCTTTCAGCGGCTCCATTTGAAGGAAGAGTACGAGGGGTCCGGCGTGGGCCTGGCCTTGGTCCATAGTGTGATTCTGCGCCATGGTGGACGCGTATGGGCGGAGGGCGAAGTGGGCAAAGGCGCGGCCTTCTACTTCACCCTGCCGCCCTCGGAGTGAAACCTATGAACGAAGCGCGCGAGGTGGAAATTCTCCTGGTCGAAGACAGCCCTACCGATGCGGAACTGGCCTTGCGGGCCTTGCGCAAGCAGAATCTCGCGAACAAAGTCACCCTGGCGCGCGACGGCGTGGAAGCGGTGACCGCCATTTTCGGGAGCGACGATCTGGATGACGGGGGACGCCTGCGTCTGCCCCGGCTCATCCTCTTGGACCTGAACTTGCCCCGCATGAACGGACTCGAAGTCCTGCAACGCGTCAAAAGCGATCCCCGCACGCGGCACGTGCCCGTCGTGGTGCTGACCTCCTCGCAAGAAGAACGCGACGTCATTGAAAGTTACGAACTCGGTGTCAACAGCTACATCATCAAACCCGTTGACTTCGACAAATTCATGGATGCGGTGGGCGGACTCGGCTTCTACTGGCTCCTGTTGAATCGTGTTCCCCGCACCTGACCCTCGACCGTTATGAAAGAGGAGATGACAGCCCCTATGAACGTACCGCTTCGCATTGTGCTGCTCGAAGACATCGATACGGATGCGGAGTTGCTTGTCCGTGCGCTGAAAGTGGATGGCCTCACTGTGGAGGTGCGACACGCCAAGACCCGCAGAGGATTCGAAGCCATGCTGCGAGAGGGCGGCATGGACATCATCCTCTCGGATTACAGCCTGCCGGATATCGGCGGGATGGAAGCCTACCACATGGCGGCCAAATTGTGCCCGAGAGTTCCATTCATCTTTGTGACGGCCTCTCTCGACGAAGCCACCGCGGTCCAGTGCATGAAAGCCGGCGCGTCGGACTACGTCCTCAAGGACCACCTGGTGCGCCTGGGTCCCGCGGTCCGGGGAGCGCTTGAACTCCAGGCCAAGGATAATGCGCGCCTCAAGAGTGAAGCGGCATTGCGCGATCGCGACGCCCTCCTGCAGGGAATCCTGCACTCATTACCTCACCAGATTGCCGTTCTCGACAACGACGGCACCATCATTTCGGTTAACGAGTCGTGGAGCCGCTACGTCAACGAGCACACCCTCATGGATGTGCCGAACGCCAGTATTGGCCGCAATCTTCTGGCGCTCTGGGACGAAGCGGCGGACGCGGGCTCTGTCCTGGCCCGCCAGGCACGCTCGGCGGTCCGTGAGGTCTTGGCCGGAGAACGCGGCAGCTTTATCATGGAGCACCATTGCCGCTTGGACAACGGCGAGAATCACTGGTTCTCCATGGTCGTGTCGCCGCTGGGCACCGCGCGCGGCGGCGCGGTCGTCGCCAATCACGACATTACCGACCGGCGCTGCATGGAGGAGGCCACAGCCGTCCTCGAAAAACGATACCGCCGGTTCTTCGAGGAAGACTCGTCGGCCGGGTTCGTGGCGACTCCTGGCGGCGTCGTCCTTGACGTGAACCCGGCGTTCGCGAAGCTCTTTGAGGTTCCCACAAACGGCGGGGTGGATTGCCCGCCGCTTGACCGGCTGACGCTGGGCGCCAATCACTGGCCCGCCTTGACGGAGCTCCTGATGGAGCGGCGGAAGCTGGAACAGCACGAACTTCAGATGCTCACCGCCCGTGGACGGGAGATTAGCGTCGTCGGCAATATCGTCGGAGACTTCGACGAAAACGGCACACTTACGGAAGTGAGGGGGTACCTGATCGACGAGACCGCGCTTCGCGACCTGGAAAGCCAGTTCCTCCAAGCCCAGAAGATGGAGGCAATCGGCCTTTTGGCCGGCGGCGTCGCGCATGATTTCAACAACCTGCTCTCGGCCATTCTCGGCCATACTGAGTTTGCCGCCGCCGGGCTCGGGGCGGAGCATCCCGTCCATGAGGACCTGCAGTCCATCCGCAAGGCGGGGGAGCGGGCCGCCACGCTGACCCGGCAGCTCCTGGCGTTCAGCCGCCGCCAGATTCTGCAGCCGGTTATCCTTGATTTGAACTCGACGGTCAATGAACTCGAGAAGATGCTGCGCAGACTCATCGGCGAGGACATCGACCTGGTCGCCTCGCTCGCGAAAGATCTTGGCCGTGTCAAGGCGGATGCGGGCCAGATCGAACAGGTCATCGTCAACCTTGCGGTCAACGCGAGGGACGCGATGCCCCACGGCGGACGCCTCGCCATTGAAACGGCGAACATCGATATCGGCCCGCAATACGCCCGGGAACATATCGGCGCATTGCCGGGGCCTTATGTCATGCTCGCCGTCTCCGACAGTGGTTGCGGCATGGACGAGCAGACAGCCTCCCGCATCTTCGAACCTTTCTTCACGACCAAGCCGGAGGGCAAGGGCACCGGGCTTGGGCTGTCCACCGTGTACGGTATCGTCAAACAAAGCGGCGGCAATATCACTGTGTACAGCGAACCCGGCAGAGGAACGACCTTCAAGCTCTATCTCCCTCGAGTGGACGCCGAGCTGCCGGCCGCGGACGCGCATCCCGCGGCGAGTTTCGCCTCCTTCCGCGGTGAGGAGACCATTCTGCTTGTCGAAGACGACGACGGCGTCCGTTTGCTCTGTAAGCGGATACTGGAAGGCAAAGGCTATACGGTCATCGAATCGCGGTCTGGAGAAGGCGCCGTTCGCGTCAGCGAATGCTACCCGGGTATCATTCATCTTCTGCTTTCCGACATCGTCATCCCGGGCATGCCGGGGCCCGAGGCCGCGCTCAAGATTCGTGAGAAGCGTCCGGACATCCGCGTTGTTTACATGTCCGGGTATACAGGAAATGCAGCCTTGTTTCTCGGTTCCATCGGGCGCAAGGCGGCGTTCATCCACAAGCCGTTCAGTCCCGAAGAATTGTGCAAGCAAGTACGGCGCACGCTCGATGCGGATGATACGCCGGCTTCCCCGCAATAGGCGCCCCGCGGCTACCAGGTGGGAAAGGGCTTGTGAAGCCAGGTGTAGATCACCCGCGCATACTCTTCCCGGAACTCCTCACTGACGTCCAGCGTCTGAGCACTCCGCTCGATGCGTTTATAGTAGACACCCACCAGCACCACCACCGCCGACGGGACGAGTACAAACAGCAGATCGACACGGCCAAGTACCTTCAGCACGAATCCCGCCGCAAACGCGATCCCTGGGAGCACCAGCACCAGGATCTGCGCGAGCGCACCGTACATCTGCGCGGCCACAATCCGTTTAAACTGCTCCATGTCGTGGAAACTGGCAATGCGGGGCTGCTGCCGGAGGTATCGAACCAGGCTCGACCCGAACCAAAGGCTGTTTACAATGCCCAGAACAGGCATGCCCACAATGATGCTCAACAGGAGTTCCCGAATCGATGTGCTCTCGGCCATCATGATGCCCCCTGCGCGTTCAGCTGCGCGGCGACAGTTTGCGCAAGCCCAGGAAGCGAAGGCTTGCCACGGTGTTCGTCCCTGTTTCCAGCGCATAGGTCAATGGCAACTGCGTCGCCTTCAGCTTCTGAAGGGCGCGCGCAATTCCCAGCACGCCCTGTCCAAGCCCCAAATGGTCGTCCAGCTCCCCGTAGCTATCATTGAGGTGGACGTGGCGCAGGTGCTCGCCGAACGCGTCTATCCACGCCGTGATATCCAACGAAGAGTAGATTTCCGCGTGCGCCACGTCGATGCATAACTTGAACCAGGGGGAGCCGAATGCTTCGGCAAGTTCGCGCATCGGCTCCGGCGCATCGTCGAACATGTTCTCGATGTAAATGGCGATACGGCGTTTCTCGGCCTCCTCGATGATCTCCGGCCAGAACCGGAGACTCTGCTCGCGGTAGGTAGCCGGATAGATGGGCACGCGAATGATGGGATTGTACTGGCTGTGAAAGAGGACGTACCGCGCGCCCAACGCTTCCGCCACGTCGAAAGCACGAAGGTAACGGAGCCGGCATACCTCCATGATCTCAGGGTCGGTACTGTAGTGAATCATGTCGATGAAGGGACCATGGCACCCGATAGGACCCTTGATCGGAGCGAGACGCGCAATCATGCGCTTCAGCTCGGGGGTGCAGTCCCGGGCGAGAAACGACGGCAGACCAAAGATTTGGATCTCGCAGCCCAAACCGTAGTCGCGCGCGCAACGCAACTCGTGCGCGACGTGATTGGTTACCGCCACCATCACGCGATTTCGAGGCAATGCCGGGCGGTTTGTTTGAGATCTATTCGTGGGCATTCTCTTTCCGTGCTCGCTCCGTGCGCCGCTGGATGGCGATCTCCCGGCGGTATCGTGCTACCGCGTCGTTGTGTTCGGCAAGCGTCGAACTGAACGTGTGCGTTTCCCCGTCCGCATTGGACACAAAGTACAGATAGTCCGCCTCCGCAGGCCGCGCCGCCGCGCGCAACGACGCCACACCCGGGTTTGAGATGGGGCCCGGCGGCAGACCCGCGTTCCGGTAGGTATTGTACGGAGAATCAACCTCTTTATCACTATCCAGGAGGCGTTGCCCGTATTTGTTCAGGGCGTACTGCAGCGTGGAATCCAGATCGAGGGGCATTCCCCGTTTCATCCGGTTGCGGATAACCGCCGCCACGAACGCACGCTCGGGGTCCACGCGGGATTCTTCCTCCACCAGCGATGCAACCGTTACCCATTCGAGCAAGTCGAGCGTGGCAGCCTCGGGTATGTCGTGGATCAGCGCGTCGCGTTCGCGCGTGAAGTGCTCGAGCATCCTCGCGACCAATTGCCGGGCCGTCGGCTCGGCATCGAAGAAATAAGTGTTGGGCATCAGGAACCCTTCAAGGGTCTCCGCAGAAATCCCGAGCGTGGCAATAAGGGCGGGGTCCCGGGCGGCTTCCAGAAACGCCGCGGAATCCGGGAACAACTCGGCGGTCTGTCTCAGCGTCAGCCCTTCGGGGATCGTGATCTTGTATGCGGAAACTGCGATGTCCGGGCCCTCTTGCAGATGATGCAGCAACTCCGTGGGAGACAGGCCAGTGGGCAGTTCGTACAGGCCATGCTTGATCGGCGCCTTCGTAGGGTCCATCCGTATGGCGAGTCGAAAGAATGCGGGGTGCTCGAGAAAGCCGCGCTCCGTCAGGATTTCGCCCACGCGCTGCCCCGTTGCCCCCTCAGGAATTTCGACCCGGACCGGCGGGCCCGCCACGCCAGGACGCATAACATAATCGTAGGCCATGTACGCGGCAAATCCCATCGCCACAACGAGAAGAACGAGCAACACCATCCCGTACACGAAGAGCCAAGCGATACGGCGCAAGCAGGACCGCTTCCGCGGTTGTTGCGCTTCTATCCCGGCGGTGGGGCCGCTCATGGAGACTGGCTCGCGCCCATGTGTTTCCGCCGGTCGAGGTAGGTTTGGAGGATCTGCTGCGCGGCCACTTTGTCGATCACCTGTTTCCGGCCCTTGCGGCGCATGCCTGCTTGCAGCAGCGAACGCTGCGCACCCGCTGTGGTGAACCGTTCGTCAATCGTGCTCACTTCAACAGGCACTGCGGCCTTGAGCAGGTCAACAAACGACTGAACCTTCTCCGCCTGAGGTCCCCGCTCGCCGCGCTGATTCAGGGGCAGACCAGCGACAATATGCGTTACGCCATGGTCCTCGACGATCTTTCGCAGGGTGTCTATGGCGCGCTGGGGGGGATTAGCGTCGATTACGGTGTGGGCCTGCGCAATGATGCCGAGAGGATCGCTTAATGCCACCCCGGTTCGCACATCGCCGATGTCCAGACCCATGACGCGTCCTTCAATCATCACGCTATCCCAGCAATGCCTTGACGGTTTCCGGCGCCTGTTGGATCGCTTCGGAGACTTTGTCGGGCTGTTTGCCGCCCGCCTGAGCCATATCGGGGCGGCCCCCGCCTCCTCCGCCCACAATTGGCGCGAGCTTCTTTACGATATCGCCCGCTTTGATTCGGCCCGTGAGATCTTTGGATACCCCCACGCACAAGGAGGCCTTGCCCTCGTTCGCGCTGCCAAGCACCAGCACGCCCGAAGGCACGCGCTCGCGAAGCTTGTCCATCACAAGGCGAAGCCCTTCAGCATCCTGTCCGTCCACTTCCACGGCAAGCAGCTTGACTCCATCAACTTCCTGAAGGTTGTCGGTGTAGTCCGTGGGCCCCCCGGTCGCGGCCGCCTGTTTCCACTTCGCGACTTCCCGTTGCAAGCGCTTGTTCTCGTCCATGAGGGCACGCACGCGCGCATCGAGCTGCTCCGCGCTGGCGTTAAGCATCTGCGAAGCCTTCGCGAGGCTGCGCTCATGGGCCTGCAAGAGGTCCACGCTGGCCTCCGCGCAAACTGCCTCGATGCGGCGCACCCCCGCGGAGATGGAGGATTCACTGGTCACTTTGAAGTAGCCGATGACGCCCGTGCTGCGCACGTGGGTGCCGCCGCACAATTCCATGCTGATATCGCCCGCCTTCACCACGCGAACAACGTCCGCGTACTTCTCTCCGAACAGCGCCATGGCGCCTGCCTCGCGCGCCTCGTTCAGCGCCATCTGAGAAATGGATATCGGCGTGTCCGTGCGGATGAATTGATTCACCCTGCGTTCCACGTCGAGCAGGCGTTCGGGGTCGATGCCCTCAAAGTGCGTGACGTCGAAGCGGAGCCGCTCCGGCGATACCAGAGACCCCGCCTGGTGTACGTGATCGCCAAGAATGTCTTGCAGGGCCGCCTGCAGCAGATGCGTGGCCGTGTGGTGGCATTCGGTGGCCGAGCGGGCCTGCTTGTCCACTTCCGCCTGGACCTGGTCGCCCTCCTTCAACGTGCCCGTGGTCACGCGCACTTTGTGGATTGTCATTTTGCCGATGGGCGCCTTCGCGCCCGACACGTGGGCGCTGCCGTCCAGCGCGTTCAGCATCCCAGTGTCACCCACCTGGCCGCCCGATTCCGCATAGAAGGGTGTTTGGTCGAGAACGATCTCGCCTCCCTGATTCGTCTCCAGCACATTGACGCGCTTACCCTCGCGCACAATCGCGCGGATCACGGCCGGACTCTCGGTGGTCTCGTATCCCACAAATGTCGTGTCGCCCAGCGTTTCGTGCAACACCCGGTAGATGGGGGAGAGGGCCTCCTCGCCGCTGCCCGTCCATGCGCTCCGTGCCTGTTCCTTCTGACGGGCCATGGCCGCATCAAAACCCTCTCGGTCCACGGTGTACCCCCGGTCCGTCGCAATGTCCGTCGCGAGGTCGAGCGGGAACCCGTACGTGTCATGAAGGCGAAACAAGTCGTCGCCCGGCGCTACCTTGTTCCCGCGCTTGTCCACCTCGGCAAGGATCTCTTCGAGCAGGTCCATGCCCCGGGCGAGCGTACTCTGGAAGCGCTGTTCTTCCGTGAGGATAATCTTCTCGATCTGCACCCGCTTCTCCACCAGTTCTGGATAGTGGTGTCCCATCAAATCCACTACGGTTTGCGAGACTGCGTGCAGGAATGGCTTTTCCAGTCCCAATTCGCGGCCGAATCGCGCCGCACGCCGCAGCAGGCGCCGCTCCACGTAGCCGCGCCCTTCGTTGCCGGGCAGGACCCCATCCGCAATCATGAACGACAACGCGCGTGCGTGGTCTGCAATCACGCGGAACGGCGCGGGATTGTCCGCGTACTTGACCTTTGTGAGACGCTGGGTGGCTTCGATGATTGGGAAGATGCCATCAGTATCGAATACCGTCGGCTTGTCCTGCAGCAACGCCGCGAGGCGTTCGAGTCCCATGCCCGTATCGATGCCGCGGTTCTTCAGCGGGGGCCGCGACCCGTCGGGCTGCTGATCGAACTGCGGGAACACGTGGTTCCAGAACTCCATGAAGCGTTCGCAATGGTCGCAGCCCGGCGCGCAGTCCGGCCGTCCGCAGCCCAACGCCGCGCCGCGGTCCACATGCATTTCCGAACACGGTCCGCACGCGCCCGTGTCGCCCGCGGGACCCCAGAAATTCTCCTTGACGCCGAGCCGCACGATCTTGGACGAGGGAATACCAATCTCCTTTTCCCAGATCTCGTAGGCTTCATCGTCGTCTTCGTACACGGAAATCCAAATAGTGTCCGCCGGGATCTTGATGACCTGCGTGGAATACTCCCACCCCCAAGCGATGGACTCGCGCTTGAAGTAATCCCCAAACGAGAAGTTGCCCAGCATCTCAAAGAAGGTGAGGTGACGCGCCGTCTTGCCGACCTCGTCCAGGTCGTTCGCCTTTCCGCCCGCCCGAAGACACTTCTGCGAGGTCGTAGCACGACGGTACGGAACCGGTACTTCCCCCGTGTAGTATGGCTTGAACTGGACCATGCCCGCGCTAGTGAACAGCAAGGTGGGATCATTGCTGGGGACTATCTTGTCGCTGCGTTCAATCGTGTGGCCCCGTTCCCGGAAAAACTCCAGAAAACTGGAACGGATATCGTCACTCTTCACAATGGTTCTCCACGTTTGCTAGGACTTCAGACAGGACTAGCCGGTACGGCCCGTTGGGGATTCGCTGGTTTTTCGGCGCGCGGCGCGCCTCACTACACAGACAGTCCGCCCATGCTAGCCCGGATTTCTCACACGCACACATCGCTAATCTCTCAATCCCAGTTGATTCATCAGTTTGCAAGACCCCGGCGCGTCCTTCTTGCTTGCACGATGTGCGTGTGAAAAATCCTATCCAGTGAGCCTGCGGGCCATTGCCAGAGCATATCTCACCGCCCGCTACGCGGGGGGCGGTGAGATATGCGGACTAGTGGGAATACAAACCGCCATTTTTTCAGAAAAGGACTTCCCTTTTCAAAAAACGGGCCCCGCCGGCACATTATAGAGATACGAGAAAAGGGGCAGGGGCCTCTCACCCGTATCTTGAGCCGACGTTTTCTCCCCATTTTTCCATTGACAAACCCAGTCCCGCGCGGTACAGTATAACTGAAAAAGATTTCAGGTGTCCTAAGCGCTCCCAGGCAATGGCAAAGATGCGGTAATCCTTTGGAACGTAGAATCTTACATATCGATATGGACGCCTTCTTCGCTTCCGTGGAACAGGTGTTGAACCCCGAACTCAAGGGCAAACCCCTGATCGTCGGCGGTGACAAGACCGACACCCGGGGCGTGGTGTGCACGGCCTCCTACGAGGCCCGCAAATACGGCATCCATTCCGCCATGCCGCTGGTCCAGGCCAAGCGCCTGTGCCCCCATGGCATTTTCATGCGCGGTCACTACGAGCATTACCGGGCGGCTTCCGAGAAGGTCCGGGCCATCCTTGAATCCGTATCGCCCCTCGTCGAGGCCGCCTCCATCGACGAGGCCTATGTGGATGTCTCCGGCTCGCAACGCCTTTTCGGGGGTGACGATGCCATCGCCGCGTACATCAAGCGGCGCATCCGTGAAGAAACGGAATTGCCCTGCACCCTCGCGATCACACCCAACAAGCTGGTGTCGAAGATAGCCGCCGATCGCGCCAAGCCCGATGGCTATCTGCGCATCGGCGCGGGGGAGGAGGCGGCCTTCTTGCGACCCTTGCCGATTGCCAAACTACCCGGCGTGGGGCCCCGCACCTGCGAGGTCCTGGAGAACCTGGGCGTGTTGACGGTCGGGGCGCTCGCCGATCTGCCCTTGGCGACCCTCACCGGTGTCTTCGGCCCCGGCGGCTACGGCCTGCAACGCGCGGCCCACGGCGAATCCACTTCGGCCGTTGAACCCGAGTCCGTGCCCAAATCCATCAGCCGCGAGACCACCTTCGAACAGGACCTGCTGGACTGGGCCCACCTTGAGCGCATCCTCATTTACCTGACCGAACGGGCCGCCTATGCCCTGCGCGAAAAGGGCATGGAATCGAAATGTGTAACCCTGAAAGTGCGCTACGCCGATTTCAAAACCAACACCTTCGCCTATACCTTGCCCGAGCCCACCTGCCTCGATGGCGAGATCGTTCGCGTACTGCACAACCTCATACCCAAGGCCCGCGAACGGCGCGCCCGCGTGCGCCTTATCGGCGTGGCCCTCACTTCCCTGAACCACAACCAGCACCAGTTGCGCCTTTTCGGCGGCAAAGCATCCATGAAATGGGAGAAGGTCCTTGAG
>JADLCA010000431.1 GCA_020847495.1 Candidatus Hydrogenedentota bacterium
CAGCGAGGCGATGCTCTTCAAGTTTGGTTCCGGGACGGGCACGGATCTGACTCCGATTCGCAGTTCGAAGGAAAAGCTGTCGGGTGGTGGGCGTCCGAGCGGGCCCATGAGTTTTCTGAAGGTCTACGACCAGGTGGCAAACGTGGTGAAATCGGGGGGCAAGACCCGGCGCGCCGCGAAGATGAACACGCTGCGGGACTGGCATGGTGACATCGAGGACTTCATCACCGCGAAGATGCGGGAAGAGAAGAAGGCCTGGGCGCTGATCGAGCAGGGCTATGATGGGTCGTTCAATGGTGAGGCCTACGGGTCGGTGATGTACCAGAACGAGAATCTCTCGGTGCGGGTCAGTGACGAATTCATGACGGCGGCCCGGGACGGCAAGGAGTGGTCGACACGCTCCGTCACGACGGGCAAGCCGCTGGAGAAGAAGGACGCTTCGAAGTTGTTGGATTTGATCTCCGAGGGCACGTGGATCTGCGGCGATCCCGGTCTGCAATACGACGGAGCGATCCAGCGATGGCACACCTGCAAGGGAACGGAGCCGATTCACTCGACCAACCCGTGCAGTGAGTACGTTTTCCTGAACAACACGGCGTGCAACCTTGCCTCGCTGAACCTGATGAAGTTCAAACGCGAGGACGGGATTTTCGACGTGGAACGTTTTAAGGCCGCCGTGCGGATCTACATCACCGCCCAGGAAATCGTCGTCGACAACGCGAGCTATCCGACCGGACCGATTGCCGAGAATTCCCACATCTACCGCACGCTGGGACTGGGCTATGCCAACCTGGGTTCGCTCATCATGAGCTACGGGCTGCCGTACGACTCCGACGAAGGCCGGGCGCTGGCAGGAGCGATCACGTCCATCATGACCGGACACGCGTATGAGCAAAGCGCTGACGTGTCATCGATCATGGGGCCGTTTCCGGGGTACCGCGATGCGCGATGCACCGGGGTGTCGAAGCCCAAGGCGAAGGACAATGTGGCGTCGATGCTCGAGGTGATCCGCCTGCATCGGTCTGCGGTGGAGGAGATTCATCCGAGCACCGAGTTCAACTATTTGAAGGACGAGGCCCGGCGGTGCTGGGATCGGGCGCTGCACCGGGGTGAGGAAGTTGGATACAGCAATGCGCAGGTGACGGTCCTGGCGCCCACGGGAACGATTGCATTCCTGATGGACTGCGACACGACGGGTGTGGAGCCCGACATTGCGTTGATCAAGTACAAGGTCCTGGCGGGCGGCGGCACGCTGAAGATTGTGAATCGGACCGTTCCCGAGGCGCTGCGCCGCCTGGGTTACACCCCGGCGGAATGCGATGCCATCGTGGCGTACGTGGAGAAGTACGACACCATTGAAGACGCGACGCTGGACAATGGCACCGTGGTGCGGACGCCGCTGAAGGCGGAGCATTTGCCGGTGTTCGACTGCGCCTTCAAGCCGTTCCGGGGCACCCGCAGCATCCACTACAAGGCCCATCTCAAGATGATGGCGGCGGCCCAGCCGTTCATTTCCGGTGCCATCTCCAAAACGGTGAACCTGCCCAACGAGGCGAGCATCGGCGACATCCGGGATGCCTATCTCGAAGCCTGGCGGATGGGGCTCAAGTGCGTGGCCATCTACCGCGATGGTTCGAAGCGCTCCCAGCCGCTGAACACCAAGAAAACCAACGAAGGTGTGGCCCGCGAAGTCGTGGTGGAACCCTCGGTGGACGAATTCACGGCCCGGGTCAAAGAGCTCGAAGCCGAGCTGGCCCATCTCAAGAACGAATCGGTGAAGCCCATTCGTCGTCGCCTGCCCGAGACGCGTCGGGCGTTGACCCATAAGTTCAGCATCGCCGATCACGAGGGCTACCTGACGGTGGGTCTGTACGACAACGGCCAGCCTGGCGAACTCTTCGTCACGATGGCCAAGGAAGGCAGCACGATCGGCGGTCTGATGGACACGATTGGGGCGCTGACCTCGATGACTCTCCAATACGGGGTGCCTTTCGAAACATTGGTCCGGAAGTTTGCCTACCAGCGCTTCGAACCCAGCGGGTTCACCCGCAATCCGGATATCCGGCAGGCCTCCTCGATCATCGATTACGTGTTCCGTTGGATGGCGATCCAGTTCGTGCCGGGTTTCCGCGAGGCGACGGCTCCGGCGGGTGCGAACCAGCCCGAATTGGAGATGCCCGGTCTCGAGGACGAGCTCAAAAAAAAATTGAACCGTCCGGTCAATGACCTGCAGCGCTCGCCGGACACCGCGGTGCTGGATGTGAAGCCGGATTCATCGATTCGGCTGACCAAAGTGTCGCCCGCGGTGCGGCATGGATCGTCGTTGCTGACGGGGACGTTTCAGAATCAGGGGGACGCCCCGTCCTGTCCCAACTGCGGCCATATCGCCGTGCGCAATGGCGCCTGCTACAAGTGCCTGAACTGCGGCGAGAGCCTCGGGTGCTCGTAGAGACGGGCGGAGGAGTCTTGGAAAGCGGCGGTTCCAGAAATTCCGGTTCACGGGCCATGAACCAAGCGGAACGGAGACGCCCGCGTTGTAGCGGCAGGCGTCTCGCCTGCCGTAGAGCCGGGCATCTTGCCCGGCGGAAAGTGCCGCGAGACATCTGTTTGCTTGGAAAAGAATTCCGGGGGGCGGGACGCCCGCCGCTACGGATGCGAGGTTCATGGAGAGCCCCCTGTTCGAAATCGACCTGCTCACGGACCTTGAACCGTAGCCGCCGACGTGAGGAGGCGGGGGGAAGATTAAGATTACGATTAAGAGTAAGATTAAGAAGGGAGCCGCGGTTCATGGAGAGCCCCCTGTTCGAATTCGACCTGCTCACGGGCCTTGAACCAGGAAGGATTCCGGGGGGCGAGACGCCCCCCTCTACGTCAGGCGAGACGCCCGCCGCTAC
>JADLCA010000432.1 GCA_020847495.1 Candidatus Hydrogenedentota bacterium
CGGTTTGGGCACAGAACGTCCCCGAGAATTCCACTGCCTGCACCATTCAGGTCGACACGCTTCTCCGGCACGACGATGGTGAATGGTTGTGGTTCCATCCGCGCGCCGCGGCAATGCCGGGTTTGGGAAAGGATGGTGGTCCGGCCATTCTGCTTACCCTGCAAAAGCACCTTCAGCAATCCGACTTCTACTCCGGGCTTCACGTGATGCGCAGCGACGATTTGGGCATGACGTGGTCCACCCCGGACCCCCGTCCCGAACTTGCCTGGCAAGATGAAGGAGACGGGGTGACCGTCGCCGTCTGCGATGTCACCCCGGGATGGCACGCGCCCTCCGGAAAGCTGTTGGCCGTGGGCATCAAAGTGCGGTACAAGGATGGCGTGCAATTGCTCGACAAACCCAGGTCGCACGACGCCGCCTATGCCGTCTACGATCCGCGTGCCGACACATGGACGTCCTGGCGCATGATCGACACGCCTGGGCAAGACGCGAAGTTCTATCTGGTCAGCCCCGGTTGCGTCCAATGGCTTGTCAAGGACGGGGGCGACCTTCTGATTCCCATGTACTTCAGGGGGCCGGAAGATTCGCCGTTTGCCGTGACGGTGCTGCTGTGCGGCTTCGATGGAACTACCATTTCCTATATCGAACACGGAGACGAACTGTCTCTACCCGTGGAGCGGGGCTTGGTGGAACCGTCGCTGGTCCTGTTCAAAGGCACGTACTATCTCACTCTGCGAAACGACGTGAAGGGATACGTGACCACCAGCACCGATGGCCTACACTTCGAGCCTATCCGGCCGTGGACCTTTGACGACGGCGCAGACCTGGGTAGCTACAACACGCAGCAGCACTGGTTGAGTCACGGCGACGAGCTTTACCTTGTCTACACGCGGCGTGGCGCCAACAACGACCACATCATGCGCCACCGCGCGCCCCTGTTCATGGGCAGAGTCGACCCCGAGCGCCTTTGCGTCCTTCGTGATACGGAGCGTGTACTGATCCCTGAACGCGGCGCAACCCTGGGCAATTCGGGGGCGTGCGCGGTCACGCCTGCGGAGTCGTGGGTCACGGTGTCCGAAGGCATCTGGAACGACGACGCGCGCAAGCGCGGCGCCCAGGGAGACACGTATATCGCCCGGATTCGCTGGGCCTCGAACGAATAGCCTCGCAACACATTAGAATCTTGCGATCTCGCTCATCGTGATGGTCCGCACGCGGCGGGCAGGGAGTGGCGCCATGGAAACTGTCGTTTACAAGGCTGTTTCCGGCTGCGAGATCCTTGCCGACATCTATCCCGTCGTATGCAAAGCGCCTTCTCCCGTGCTGGTGCTCATCCACGGTGGCGCGCTGATTGGCGGCAACCGCAAAGGCATCCGCCCTGTACTCCGCGACGTGTGCGCCAGGGATGGCATCGCCCAGGTTTCCATCGACTATCGCCTGGCGCCCGAGACGAAACTGCCCACCATTGTCGAAGACGTGGAAGACGCGTTTCGGTGGGTTCGTGGCGAGGGCGCACGGCGCTACAACCTCGATCCTGCGCGCGTGGGCGTCCTCGGATGGTCCGCGGGCGGATACCTTTCGCTGCTTGCGGGGTGTCGCGTCGAGCCCCGGCCGCGCGTGGTGGTGTCCTTCTATGGATACGGAGACATAGCCGCGTCTTGGTACGCTGAGCCGGATCCGTTCCACTGCCAACAGCCTGCTGTGAGCCGTGAAGAAGCGCTCGCATCGGTAGGTTCGGAACCGGTATCCGATCCGCCGCCCGGCAAGGACCGTTTCCGGTTCTACCTCCATTGCCGGCAACAGGGCCTTTGGCCGAAAGAGGTGGCCGGTCTCGATCCACGCACCCAACGAGCGGAACTCGACTCGTATTGCCCGTTGCGCAACGTGACACCGGCCTACCCGCCCACACTCCTCTTTCACGGCACCGCCGACACCGATGTGCCGTATCAACAGTCTGTGGACATGGCCGGAGCCCTCGCCCAGAACGGAGTCCCTCACGAGTTGGTGACGATTGACGGGGGTGGTCACGGGTTCGACGGGGGAGTGAAGTTCGCCGATCTCCAGGCCATCCATCCCTCGCCCGGAGTCCGGGCTTTTGATCGGACCCTGTCCTACCTCAAGCAGTACCTGTAGTTAATTCCCAGGCTCCACGACCCGGACCGGTCCGTGGTCGTCGCAATGATCGCCGTGGGGATGGTGCAGGTGGCCCTCCACGAGGTAGTCGATGTGGTCGCCGTGAGGGACCGGTTCGTGACCGCAGCCGGGGCCGTGAACGTGAGCCGCGCCGTGCGAGGTGCATGCGTGGCCCTGCGTGCACTGGTCGGGATTGGTGGCATCGACGGGAAGGCGGTGCTCGTCGTAGTGATCATCATGCGCATGCAGCAGGTGGCCGTTCTGCAGGTAGTCGGTGTGGCCGGCATGCTCGATGGCGACATGTCCGCAGCCTTCGTCGTGGTTGTGGACATGACCTTGGTGTTTGTTGCAGCTCATGCGGTCCTCCCTCGAAGTCACTATCGTCTGAAACAAACAGCGTGCGCGGACTCTTCCCCACCGGCGCCATCAGGCCGAGCGGAAGGCTCGTCCGGCGCCGAGCGCCGCGACGAAGATGAACGCTTGAAGCAGAATAATTGTCGCTCCGCTGGGCAGATTGGCGAAATACGAGAGGATCAACCCGGCGACGGCGCTGCTCATACCCAGCGCGACCGACCACAGGGTCATCCCGCGAAACGTCCCGGCGAGCAACCTCGCTGTTGCCCCAGGCAACACGAGAAATGCGGCGATGAGGAGTATGCCGACCACCTTGATCGACACGACGACCACCACGGCAATCGCCACATTCAGCAAGTAGTCCGCCGCGGTCACGCGCAGGCGATCCGCGCGGGCCAGTGTCTTGTCGAAGGTGGCATACGCCCATTGGCTCCACAGCGTGAAGGTCGCCACGGTTGCCGCGGCTACCAGGGCAGTAACCCAGAGGTCCGCCGTTGTGACGCTCAGGATGGATCCATAGAGGATCGCAAAGGCGTCACCGGCGTAGCCCTGCTTTAGAGAGAGAAACACGATTCCCAGAGCCATGGACACGGCAAAGAACACGCCAATGGAGGTATCTTCCGCGAGGGCCGTTCGTTCGCGAACGGCGACGATGGCCACAGCCACCACTGCCGTGAAAGGCACCGCCACCCAGAGGGGCTGGGTATTAAGGAGTATACCGAGGGCCACGCCGCCGAACGCGGCGTGCGCGAGGCCGCTGCCCATGAAGGCCAGCCGCCGTTGCACCACGAACGCGCCATAATAACTGAGAAGAAATCCGGCAAGCGCGCCGCCGATGAGGGCGCGTTGCATGAAGGGATATGAGAATGCTTCAAGCACGGATCGCGTCCAATCTGCGGAATGTAGAATGCGATCCGCCCGATGTCGTAGCGGCATGCGAATTCCCGAAGGACAGTAGAGAATAATCCTGATATTTCGCCCAGTAAGTCCCGTAGGGACGTAAGATAATCGCCCAGGAATTCTTTCCTGGGTCAGTCGCAACCCTTCTTTTCGTGCAGTCCCGGAGGGACGGCAGAATCCATATCGACCCCCGGCGCGTCTTGCTCTGGTTAGTCCGCTCGCAATTGCTGGAGCACGCGTATCCCACTGTTGAACACCCGTTTTCTGTCGTCCCTACGGGACTCGTTGACTTTGTCTCGTCAAGACCCAGGAATGAATTCCTGGGCTATTCTCAAATGTCCCTACGGGACAGAATGCACCGATTTGTGCAAGGAGCTTCGCTCGTCGCAGACGCAGACTGATACGCTCGCGGATCCGTCCGCGAGAATCTGGGCTATTCTCAGATGTCCTGACGGGACAAAACGCACCGATTCGTGAAAGAAGCGAAGGGCTCTGCACATCGCACGAGCAGACCGATACGCACCTGATCCGTTCTCCCGAATCGATTGTGAATCGATTGCGAATCTCAAGCACGGGGATGCCCTCCGTGGCTCGCGGCGCGATGGCCCACGTAGCCGAACACTTTCAGCAGGCGCTCCTCCTGCGCGACTTCCTGGGGGGGGCCGAAGCCCACAAGGCCCTGCTGCATCAACAGCACATGCGACGCGTGCGTGCGCGCGCCTTCCCAATCGTGCGTGATCATCAACACGGTTGACAGATGCGCGCGCTGGTAGTCCACGAGAAGATGGTACATGTCCGCTTCGCCGGCGACATCCATGCCCGCCCCCGGTTCATCGAGCACGAGCAGGCTGGGCTCACGTACCAGGCACCGCGCGAGATACACGCGTTGCAACTCGCCCCCGGACAGCGCCGAAATCGGACGCTCCGCCACACGCGCCACCCCGGCGCGTTCCATGGCCGCCAGTGCGCGGTCGCGTTGCTCCTTCGAGACACGCCAAGGCCAGCGGCGGGTAATCCCTGTGACCACGAGTTCAAGCGCCCGCGCGGGAAAACGCCTGTCCAGGGTCTTCAGTTGCGGCACGTAGCCGATACGATGCGGGTTAGTCTCTTCGGGGTGACGCCCGAAAAGGCGCACGATTCCGGAGTCCGCTCTCTGCAGACCGAGAATCACATTGAGCAGCGTGCTCTTGCCCGCACCATTGGGTCCGATAATGGCCACAAAGGCGCCTTCCGGCGCGGCGAAGCTGACATCGCGCAGCGCATGGAAATCGCCAAACCGGACAGATACCCGGTCCGTTTCGACCGCAGGCATGCTCATTGCATGGCCTCGCGGAGTGCCGTCGCGTTGGCGAGAATCAGCTCCCGGTACGTCATTTTCCCTGGCACGCCCCCAATAGGATCCAGTTCATAGAGTGGAACACTGCCCGCCTCGGACACGACTTCCGCCGGGCGCCTCGCCAACTGCGGCTCGGTGAAGACCGCCGTGATCTCTTCTTTCCGCAGCGTTTCCACCAAATCTGTAAGGTATTGCGGAGACGCCTCCTTGCCTGGCGCGGCTTCAACCAGCCCGACGAGACGAAGCCCATACCGCGCGAGAAAGTAGTTCCACGAGGGATGAAACATGACCACGGGACGTCCCTTGAGCGGAGACATCTTCTCCGCGACTTCCGCATCGAGCGCGTCGAGTTCTGCGCCGAATCGCTCGGCTTGTGCGGCATACTCGCCGGCGCCCTCCGGGTCGATCTCCGACAATTCCGTAACCAGCGCCGGCAAGATGGCCTTCACTGTCCCCGGGTCGGACCAGAAGTGCGGGTCCCATTCCCCTTCCTCCGATGCGTGGTCATGCGCGTGCACGTGGGGCTCCGCCTCATCCCAGTGCAGGCGTTTCTCGTCGGGCAGCATGTCAAGGACGCGCACGCGCCTCTTGGCTGGCAATCGGGCCGCCCACCCATCCAGGTTCTCCGCAACATAGAATAGCGCAAGGCCGGATTCCACCAACTGGGCGTCGCTTGGCCGGGGCTCGTAGGTGTGTGGTGACGCCCCAGGGGCCAAAAGAGTGTGCACCTCAAGGCGAGCACCCGCCAACTCGCGCAGGATGGCGCTCAACGGCGCAATTGTCGAGACGACATGGCGCTCCGGCGCCGTTTCCTGACGCGGGCTGCACGCTACTCCAAGAACCGTCAAAACTACTGCAGCCTTCCACCGCATGAGAATCTCTCGTGCGCCTTCCTGTAGTCGAGCAGCCCTTGCCTCACCGCCTGGAATCGCATTGGTGAGGCCCCAAAAGACCTTTGGTATACTGCGAGAAACTTTGCGTTTGCCCTCGCTTAATGATAACGTATTTTCGATATGCATTGTCAATCGGGAGGTCGCATGCAGCGGGATACCGTTCAACGCCGGGCTATCCGCAAGGTTTTCAAAGATTTAGGAAGGCCTCTGAGCCCCTTGGAGATCCTTCAGACCGCCCGGGCTCAAGTTCCCAACCTGGGCATCGCCACGGTCTACCGTTCGGTCAAGGGCCTTACGGATGAGGGGTGGCTGGTGCCGATTGACGTGCCGGGCGAGCCCCAGCGTTACGAACTCTCCGGCAAGGATCACCACCATCATTTTTCGTGCAGGCAGTGCGGGCGCATTTTCGATTTTGATGGGTGCCCGAAGGATCTGGCTAAACTGGTGCCCCAGGGCTTTCTCATGGAAGATCACGAGGTCTTCTTGTACGGACGCTGCGCTGATTGTCGCAAGGCCCGGTAGACACTGGTGCGGAGCAGACGGGGAGCAATCCCGTGAACACCCACGTGTTTCGAATCCATGGAATGGACTGCGCCGAGGAAGTGGCCACACTTAAGCGCGTGCTCGCCAGCATGTCCATTCCGGAGGATCGACAGTCTTTTGATCTTCTCCGTGGCAAATTGACCGTCACGGCGGACGGTCCGTGGGAACGCATCAGCGCGGAGATCGCGAAGACGGGTATGCGCGCCGTGCCCTGGCAGGAGCATCAACGCAGGGAAGCGCTGGCCCAGGGTTTCTGGGCGAAGCACATACGAGAAGTCCTCTGTTGCGCCAGCGGGATTGCCATCGTGTTCGCATTCGTCTTGCATGCGCTGGACGCCGGGTTTCGGTCGGCCTTGGCAGAAGGCGACCTCCAAGGTTTCTTGCATGCGCCAGTTGCGGCGGCCCTCCTGCTTCTCGCCGTGGCGTGCGGAGCGGCGCCCGTCCTTCCCAAGGCGTGGTATGCCCTGCGGTCGCTGAGCGCAGACATGAATCTGCTGATGATCGTGGCCATCACGGGGGCCCTGATTCTTGGCGAGTGGTTTGAGGCGGCCCTCGTGAGCTTCCTGTTCTCCCTGGCACTGTTGCTCGAAACCTGGAGCGTCGGCCGCGCCCGCAAGGCCATTGCCGCGCTCATGGATCTTGCCCCCGCAACTGCGCGCTTTCGCTGCGGCGATTGTGCAGGCGAGGACTTCCGTGAAGCGCCTGTTGCCGAGGTTCCGCTGAACGCCTTCGTGAAGGTCCTCCCCGGAGAACGAATCCCGCTGGACGGCGAGCTTGTCCACGGCGAGACCTCAGTAAACCAGGCGCCTATCACCGGGGAGTCGTTGCCCGTGTTCAAAAGTCCGGGGGACGCCGTCTTCGCCGGGACCATCAACAATGAAGGGGCCTTTGAGTTCCGGGTGACCCGTGCCGCGGCAGATTCCAGCCTCGCGCGGATCATCCGAAAAGTCGAAGAGGCCCAGGGCAGCCGCGCGCCCGCCGAACAATGGGTCGAGCGCTTCGCGCGCTATTACACGCCCGCCATGATGCTATTGGCACTGCTGATCGCCGCACTTCCGCCGCTTGTCGCTGGCATGCCTGTGTCCCAATCCACTTACCAGGCGTTGGTGCTGCTGGTCATTGCATGCCCCTGCGCGTTGGTGATTTCGACGCCGGTCAGCATTGTGGCGGGTCTGACCACCGCGGCACGCGGGGGTGTGCTCATCAAGGGCGGCGCCTATCTTGAAATGCCCGCGCGTCTCAAGGTCCTGGCCTTCGACAAGACCGGCACTCTGACACTGGGTGAACCAAAAGTTCAACGCGTTGTGCCGCGCAACGATCACACCGCGGAACAGCTTCTTTCGGTGGCAGCAGCCATCGAATCACTGAGTACCCATCCCTTGGCGCAAGCGATTGTCCGCCAAGCCCGTAATACCGGGGTCGCATTCGAGCCCGCCACCCGGTACACGGCCATCCCCGGCAAGGGTGCCGAGGCGGTGGTCGACGGACGGACGTACTGGGTTGGCAGCCACCGCCTGTTCGTGGAGCGGGGTCATGACTGCGAAGAAACAGGTTGCCTGGCCGAAAGCATCGAAGACGCAGGTCACACGGTCGTTCTGGTCGGCACCGACTCGCATGTCTGCGGCCTCATCAGCATTGCCGATGAGGTGCGCCCCGAAAGCCGCGATGTCGTGGCCGCGCTGAAACGCCACGGTGTAAGGCGAATCGTTATGTTGACCGGCGACAACGAGCGGACTGCGCGCGACCTCGCCGCCCTCACCGGGGTCGACACGTTTCACGCCGGCCAGCTCCCCGAGGACAAGGCCGAGCGTATGCGCGAATTGGCGGCGGAACACGGTATCGCCGGGATGGTGGGCGACGGCGTGAACGATGCCCCTGCCATGGCGACTGCCCAACTTGCCATCGCCATGGGCGCGGCGGGAAGTGATGCGGCCATCGAAACCGCCGATATCGCCCTGATGTCCGATGACCTCACGCGTTTGCCTTGGCTGATACACCACTCCAAGAGAACCCTGCGGACGATTCACCAGAACGTGGCCTTCGCGCTGGGACTGAAGGCGTTGGTGCTCCTTCTGGCACTGGCGGGATGGGGAACGCTGTGGCTGGCAATCCTGGCAGATATGGGGGCTTCGCTCCTCGTGATCTTCAACGGGTTGCGCCTCCTGAGGCCGCTGAATCCTTAGATATTGCCTTTCCGAATTGTTAGCGCCGGGCTAGTCGCATCTTGTCAAGATTTGGTATATTGAAAACTTATGAACAACGTTTACCAGATTCGCGAGGTTTCCACGCTCTCCTTCAACGAGCGGGTGCTGCAAGAGGCGGAAGACAAACGCAATCCCCTGATGGAACGCCTCAAGTTCCTCGGGATCTTTTCGTCCAACATGGACGAGTTCTTCAAGGTCCGCGTTGCGAGTATCCACCGCCGCATCGAGTTGGGCAAGAAGAGCATGAGCGCGGTGCTCGAAGTCGTGGTTGACAAGGCGCGCGAAATGGACGAGCGTTTCCTCGGTGCCTAC
>JADLCA010000433.1 GCA_020847495.1 Candidatus Hydrogenedentota bacterium
CTCCCCCCTCCGTCCAGTCCCGGAGGGACGGCAGACCGTAGGGAGGGTAGACCGGAGGGACGGCAGAGAGCGGATGTCCAGTCGTGGACCGGGTGCATTCCATCTATCTTCATAGAAGATCGTCTGAGGTGGATATGTGACGCGGCATGATGGGCTCTGCCGTCCCTCCGGGACTTCACGAAGGGGGGGCCGCAGAGGACCCCGGATTGAAATCCGGGGCTACTTTCTGTCGTCCCTACGGGACTTGCATTCGGGACGGGCACGTGGGACGGGCACGCGGCAAGGGCAAGCGGGACGGGCACGCGGGACGGGCACGCGGGACGGGCACGCGGCACGGGCACGTGGGACGGGCACGAGGCAAGGGCAGGGCAGCGCTATGGGTAGGCGGACTTTTGAAACACGCTCTTAGCCCGGGTTTCTCACACGCACGCACCGTTGCTCGAGTAATCCCAGTTGAATCAGCTGTTTTCATGGCCTTGGCACGTCCTCTTTGCTTACACGTTGTGCGTGTGAGAAATCCTCTCGAGTGAGCCTGTGGGCCATTGCCAGAGCATATCTCACCGCCCGCTACGCGGGGGGCGGTGAGATATGCGGATTAGACCCGCGTCACTGGCTGGTCCACGGCTGCTGCCCGTGGCTCCGTCGGTTCCGTTCGTCCCGCGGCCAGTTCGCCGCGGAGCGTTTCGATCGCCTGTGCGGCCGCGAGGGCGTCCTCCAGGGCCTTGCGTTCGGGGGCGAAGGCGATGCCCCCGGCAAGCAGCGAAGTCCGCAGGTCGCGCGTGGCACTGGCGCGCGCGGACCACGCGAAGAAGCGCGACAAGGTCGACAATACGAGCAGTTCTACGCCCAGCAGGATCGCCAACACCGCACCCGCGTGCAGGAAATAGTCGCCGGTCAGTGTAATGCCCGCAAAGTAGAAGTTCACGATCCGGTACCCGGCGTACGCCACGAACACGACCGGCAGCGCATCCGCCAGGAATGTCGCGGGCCAACTGGTAAGCAGGCGCGCCCGCGCGACAATCCGGTCGCGCGCGGGGCCGCGCAGCAGCACGGCGAGCCGGTGCCGCACATTTTCAGAGAAGGCGTCGAATCCCGCGTCGGGGCTTGCGTGTGCGAAGCCCGCGCGCGCGAGATGCACGGCGAGTTCGCTGTGGTATTGGCCGTAGCAGTCGCGCACGTCCGGCGTGACGATATCGACGTCATCGGACAGGAGGCTCTGCTCCGACAGCAAGGCCACGGCCTGGCGCCCCGCGGATTCACGCGGGATCCACCGGAGCACGCCCGCCACGCGCGCGGGCAAGGTGCGCAGCGCCTCGAGCACGCGGTAGGCCGTCCAGACGACACCTTTCGCGCGCAGGCTCACCTCGCGCCCCAACGCGAAATTCCAGAGGTGCGGTTCCGCGAAGAGGCGGCTCCCGATCCGCGCGCAGGTTTCCTTCGTGGCCTTCTTGTCGCATTCGCTGAGGCGGGCTCCCAGTGCTTCGAGGTCTTCGGCGCGCGCGCCGACGCGTTCGTGCAGTGTCGCCAGCGTCTTCGCCAACAACCCGTATGCGTTCGATCGCTTGATGCGCCGCACCTGCTCCGTCGACAGCTCGCTTCTCAGATAGGCCTCCAGGCGCGGGAAGTCGAACTCGTCATGTCCCGCGAGGCGCCCGGTCAGTTTGCGGTCCAGCGTTCTTCGCGCACTGACGCGGAAGTACTCGCGTGGCGCGAAGCCTTGCTCGTGCAGACGCGCGAGCCAATGCTCGCGGATGCTCTCCGCCTCGGTGTCGGCTTTGGTCTCGACGCACACCAGCGTGCGCTCGTCACGCAGCGGACGCAACAACGACCACGTCGCCTCGTCGAGGTACTTTTCGGGGCTCCCGCAGATCATGATCAGGTCGCACTGCGTCAACGCGGCTCCAACCATATCGCGATGATGCCGCGCGATCGTGTCGGAGTCGGGCGTGTCGATGATGACGAGGTTTTCGAGTGCGGACCCATAGACGCGGTTCCACTCCGCGGGCCCGAAGGCCGCACCGGGCGGCTGGTACACGCACGGCACGGACGTGCAAGGCCGGTACTCTGAGGTCGCGGCCAACTGGTCTCCCGCGAGCGCGTTCAGGAACGTGGACTTGCCAACGCCCGAACCACCGACGAGCGCCACAACAAGCAGATCGTCCATCCGCATCTCGCGTTCGCGCAGTTCGTGCAGCCGCGTGCGCAGCAGCGGGATCTCGTCGCGTAGCGGACGCCACGGGCCATCGTAGGCGGCCAGTTCGTCGAGCCGCGCGAGTATGGAACTCAGGTTGCTTGACACGGTTCCAGCCACCTCCTCAGTTCGGCCATGGTCTCGCCGTCGAAAGGCTCCAAGGCCTGATGCAATCGTTCGAGCGCGGGCTCGGTGATGTGTTCGAGCAACGCGGTCTCCAATGCGCGCTGCTGATCCGCGCGCCACGGCGACAAGAAGTCGAAGAGCGCGTCGCCGAACTGGTACTCGATGACCCGCGCCACGAATTGCTCCACGATGGGTCCCGCCACGACCACCGTCTCCGCGACGCCGAGTCCCCCCGTGTGCAAAGAAATGGGCACCGCGATCGCCGCGGGCGTGATCGCGAGGATGCCGTCAAGCGCTTCGAGCACGCGGCGCCGGCCCTTGTGATCGTTCCACCACGTATCGAGCACGCCGTACGCGTGCCGGCGGAACTCTTCAGATATGCTCTCCGTGCGCAACGTCTGGCCCACGACGGCCTGCACCGCGGCCTCGACATCAAGGTCTTGCAGCGGCGCGTCCAGCAAATGGGCCGCGGGTTCGCGCAGATTGCGGGCCGTCTCGATATAGCCCGCGGCGAGGTCGCGCGCGATGCGTTCAATGGAGCGCGTATGCGCGTCGCGGATTTCCGCATCGGTCTCGCGCGGCGGCGGCGCCTCCAGCACCGCGCGGCGCCGGAACGCCCCCGCGATGCCGCGTCCCATCGCCGACACGCCCTTTACGACAGTCTTGCTTCCGTTACCGATCCAGCGGAACACGGGGCCGCGCTTGGTCTGCACGTACTCGTGGAACAGGCCGCCCACCTCCGCCCCGGGCGCAGGGTCGTAGTGCTGTGCCTGACTCGCGGCGCGGGCCTCCAAATCGACAACGACTGACCGCAACACCGCACCCACGGATTCCGCGTGTTCGAGAAACACGCTCGCGCGCAGCGCGAAATGGCGCACCGTCGAGTGGAACACGCGCTGCTTGATCGCGGGCACATCGAGCTGCTGCAGGAACTCGAGCAAGTGTGTTGTGCCATCCAGCGAGGCGATAGGCTGGTCCAACTTGGACGAGAGCCCAAAGTCATGCGGCAACACGAACACAGGGCCTTCGCATCCTGTATCGAGACAGAACTCCTCAAGCTGGCGGCATGCCACCGCGTAGCCATTCTCGGGATTCGCCTTGTTCATGACCGGCACGACCACGCGCCCGGAGTCCACCGCATGGCGGAAGAAGCCCACGACACGGTCGTCCTTGTACTTTTCCGCGGTGAGCACCGCGACGAGCACGTCGCCCGCCGCGCGGATGTTGTCCGCGACTTCCCAATGCTCGCGCTCGATGGAATCGACGTCCGGCGTGTCGAGCAGCACGAGGCGGCTGGGCAGCGAGTCCACTTCCGTCACGTAGAGCGCATCCGGCGGGGTGTCGCGCTTGATGGCCTCCTCCGCGTCAGTCAAGGGGCTGGGCTGAAACTCCGGCACGAGCTTGCCCGCAAGACACTCTTCGGCGCGCGCCGGGTTGGCCGCCAGCACGGGGCGCCGCGTGGCCGCCGCAGTGGCCGTCATGGGGCTGATCATTCGGCCCGCCAGGAGGTTGAACACTGTCGACTTGCCGGTATTGGTGCCGCCGGTGACCGCTGCGATGAGGCAGCCTTCTCCCGCGAGATGCGGCACGAGCTTGTACGCGAGCAGGTTGGCCCAGTCGTCCGCCCCCGCGAAGACGGTCTCCGCGAGCAGCGGGTCGGAGTCCAGCATCGAACGAAACCGGCGCAGCGCGGATTCGAATCCTGCCAACGCCTCTCCCAGACCATCGTTCACACGCGTACTCCCATTGCCACCAAGACCCATACCCGATCCACGCTACAGGTCAAAGGGCCTGAATATCAATGTGGGAAAGCCACTCTTGGCGTGTGGGCTTCCGTAGGGCGGGATTGATTCCCGCCTTCTTCGCGCGGGGCATGAGCTGACTCTCCCTTGCGAAGATGGGCGGGAACAAATCCCGCCCTACGCTCGGAGTGTACTTCGAGCAGGAGCTCCGGTGTGCCAAATGCAAGCTTGACAACGGCTTGTGGTGGATGGGCGGGGCATTTTCCATGCCGTTCAAGCAACCCATCGGCCGCAAACTCTCATATGAATAGAGTGGAGGCAGAAATCGTCTTAAGTAGGCTTTGAATTCTCTGCACGGGAATTTCGAGATTTGGGCCGCAGACGGGAAGTCAGAGGTTACCATTCCCATCTCGGGTGCGGCAGGCCGGAAAGGGGAAAACCCCCTGTTTTAGGCGTATTTGAACTTTCGTGGCGGTTTCATGCAACCAAACAGCCTATTGACGGATTTTCATCCTCATGCTAGTATGAAATGACAGATACGAGGTAAGTCGGTTTTTGACAGTTTTCTCTAAGCGGTGCGTAATAACCGGCTGACGCCGGGCTTGGGTAAGCAGAGAACCTCGTAACGGTCGCAACCTACCAGGAGAGCCAACAGTGGCCGTCTATCAATACACCGGAGTGCTGGTCACCGACCACGATCGAATCGAGTCCGGGGCAGTGGTCGCGGACTCGGAAGAGGCAGCGCTGGAGAAGCTTCGCAAGTACAGAGTCGAAGAAGTCAAGCTGAAGAAAGTGGTCGGTCCGTCCGGCTTTTTCATGGGTTTCACGGCGAACGTGAAGTAGTTGAAAGGCGCGGCCGGGCGCGAGTCCGGCCGCGCCACCTTCCTCGCCCGCGATCCGATGCGGGCGCATCTTTCCTTTTAGGCGGAAGGCGATCCCTGTCCTGTCGTGCAATGGCAAAAGCCTGGATCAGCTAATCCGGGTCATCGACTCCGGGGACCGGTTCGCGTCGATCATCTTCAGCATTTCTCGCATCAAGTCATTGTGTTTCAGGAACATGCACTTCGTGAAGAGGTGGCAGGTATCGCATTCCTTCATCTTCTCTTCATCGACTCTCAGGTAGTGCTGTTTTGAGTGGTCGCGGATGCGTATCGACATGTTCGCCAATTGACCAAAGCACTCTTTCATCGGTGGTTGTGCCATCGTGTACTCCTTTCCATTGCCAGCGGAGCGGGCCGAGTCTCCCGCAACTTCGTGCGGTGTCCTCTACCCCGATTGTGCACGGGCGGTGTGGGGCATGGCAAGCGCCGCCGCGAGCACATCCACCGCCGAGGCCCCGGCCGCGCGCAGGGCCAAGGCGCACTCCGCGATTGTGCCGCCCGTCGTGATGACATCGTCCACCAGGAGCACGGTCTTCCCCCGAACCTCACCGTTGGAACGCACCGCGAAGGCGCCCTGCACGTTTGCCCGGCGCTCGGCCTCGTTCCCGAGCCTGCTTTGAACGCGTGTGGGCCGAATGCGCTCCAGCGACTCGTCCAAGAGCGCGTTCGGAAAGACTGGCAGCAGTTCACTGGCGAGCAGTTGTGACTGGTTGAACCCGCGCTCCCTTCGCCGCACGCGATGGAGCGGCACCGGCACGAGCAGTTCGTACGCGGCGCAATCCAGTTCCTCGCGAGCGATATTGCCCATCAACTCCGCCAGCGGACCCGCCAGACGGGGTTTGTCGTGGAACTTGAGCAGCTTGACGGCCTCCTCGACCGCGCCGTCATAGACCGCCGCCCCGAGGATGCGGCGGTAGGGGCGGTCCCACGGCGTGGCGCTGCACGGCCCGCACCGGAAGTTACTGCGCGTGCCCATGCCCACCGCTCCCACATGCGGACGCCCGCACAACGGGCAGAACGGCCGTTCGATCCGCGGGCTCCGCTCCCAGCACGTGGCGCAGAAGTAGCCGTTCTCATCCGTGAGGATACGTTCCCCGCACTGCTTGCAGTAGATGGGCAGAAACAGGTTCCGCAGGGTCAGGGACCAGTCGCTGGAAAGCCGCATAGTGCAAAGGCCTCATGGAGAACGCTTCGCAACGTATTGTAGCAGGACTGCGCGTGGGTTCAAGGGGATTAGCCGCGCGCGCATCGGTGGATTCTCACGCAAAGGTCCCGGCAAACGCCATTGAGTGCATGGACAGGCATGGACAGGCATGGACAGAAGTCAGAGAGCGCGAAATCCATGGAGGCACGTGTTTCGGCCAGAAAGGCCAAACCATGCCAGCTCAGGGCAACGCCCTGGGCGCGCGGCGCACTACGGGTGAATAGGCAAAATCGTGCTATGGTGACAATGGAGCGGGCACTCATGTCAGACGCGGATTTGGTAAGGCTGGTGTTGCGTGGCAACCGGGACCGGTTCACGGAACTCGTGGACCGTTACGTGCCCATGCTGCGTGGATTGTGCGCGAGTTATGTGGCCGATACCTCCGCGCAGCAGGACCTCGTGCAGGAGGTTTTCGTCTATGCGTACGAAAGACTGGGCGTCCTGCGCGACGGCGACCGCTTCGGCCCATGGTTGGCGAGAATAGGGCGAAGCCACTGCATCGATTGGCTGCGCAAGCAACGCCGGGAAGTTCGCGCACGTGACCAAGCTGCGGTTCACACCCCCGCGCCAAGGATCGAAAATGGAGAAACGCTGGCGATGCGGCGCGAACTCCGCGAGTGGGTGCGCGCACGCGTCGAGCAGCTTCCCCTGAAGACGCGGGAAGCGATGGTGCTCTGCTACATCGAAGGGTACGACTCTGCAGAGGCGGCGCGATTCCTCGGCGTCCGCGAGGCGGCATTGCGCAAGCGCCTCGAATACGGGCGCAAACTCGTCGGCGAGAAGGTGTGCGCGGAACTCGGCGAGTCGAAGTCCGAGGCCGCTGACTTCGGCGTATTGCGCAAGCGCGTCCTTCTGGCCTTGCCCGCCGCCGCGATTCCCGTGAAAGCCAGCGCGGCGGCGAGTGTTGCCGCCATTCTCGGCGAATCCCTTACCGTGAAGTCTGCGCTGCTTGCGATAGCAGTATGCACCATTGCTCTGGGGCTCTTGTTCCAACGGCAAGGAGTGCCTGAGCAGCCCGAGGCACCCATCGTGCAGGCCGCGCCAGCAGGCTCCGCCAATGTCCAAGCCAAACCAACAGTGAACCGTGATGCATCCGCACCGGACACTGCGGGTGAGTCCGGCGCGCAGGACGCGGCGGCTGGCGGCAAGATCTACGATCGCTTCTTCTTCATTCGCTACAACACCGAGAAGGACCGTGTGCAATCCAGCACGTTGATAGTGGCGACCTTGACGCCTGACGGAATCGAATTCACGGACGGGTACACGCGGAGCGGACAGTGGTCGCGGCTCTGGCCTCTGTACACTGGTGCGGGGAAGGTATTTGCAGAAGTATCCGAAGAGGGGGCGTTGATCTCCATTGACACGCAAACGGGCTACGTCGAGAAAGTCGCCTCCGTTGAGAGACTTTGCGCAGGGCCGGGGAAACTCTATCAAGCCATCCGCAATGGAGATACCGCGACGATTCGCGTTTATGATTTCACCCGGCAGGCCCACCGTGATCTCGTTCGAATCCCCTGGAACTCGCAAATCAGAGACATAGAGGTTTCGCCCGACAATCGGTACCTGGCGTATTTCGCACCCAAACGCGATTCGGGCGGCAGTGGAGGAGCGGTCAACTGGTCCTATACCCAGGTGTTGAAAGTTGTCGATCTTAAGTCGGGTACATTAACGGAAGTGGGTTCTCCGATTGAGCACCGGGAACCCGCCATCTCGAGTGACATCTACGGAACTCCGCCGTTTGTGTGGCTCGACTCGACTCACGTGCTCGTAGTGCGCGCCGTGAACGATAGTGGTAAACCATCCGATTCAGTTGTGTACTCGGATGACAGTAAGCGGTATCTTGCTTCAATCGATACAAACACCGGAGAAACCAAAGACCTCGTGGAGATACCAGGCAACCCAATCATGAGCCGAGTCCGGCTGCGGCAAGGCGAGTTGGATGGGCAACCTATCGTGGATGTGCAAGGCCTGGGCAAGTTCCAGATCGATGCGGACGGCGGCTCGCTTTCGGAGTATGACGGTATCGGCGGCGTGTATCGACTGACCAGGACTGAAAACGGTTACACGCTATACGATAGTCAGAAGGTGGTATCCACGATGACAGGAAATGTGGACTACGCCGTATCACCCGATGGCCGGCAGATCTTCTGGACAGCGATGAACGAGCCCAGAGCCGTTTATCGAGATGGCAACTACTATCCCAGGAAGCTTCGCTACTTCGACGCCGATCAAGGCGCGGTCCGCGACGTGGCCGAAGGTTGGTTTGAACTCCCCAATCCAGGATGGCGGTGCTGGTTGTCAGACGAAGAACTGGCGCGTGAAGTGGAGCCGGCTCCCAAGGAGGAGGGTTGGGTTCCTTTCGGCTCCGAGCCGTGGCCTGCGGAGCGTCCCCGAAGGACGGACCCGAGGCCCGACGTCAATGAGCATCTTGCGCTCGAGATCGCCACCGATGCCGAGGCGTATTGGCTCCACCAGCCGATTGAGGTGTCGGTCGCGCTGACAAATATCGGTGGCGCCCCACTGACGTTGCTGCGCCCAGCCGTTTTCGACGAACGAACCGTGCAGACGAACGTTGAGGGTCCCGGTTGGCGCGGCCTGGTGAGTCAGATCCAGACCTACTTGCCGGAACCGGAAGAGATCATACTGGGTCCGGGTGAATCCGCAACCGCGACGGGCACGCTTGAATTGCCGCGCGAGGGCAAGTACTCCATCACCGCAGAGTTCCGCGGATTGACCGACGACCCCAGCGAGCAGTTTCGCGTGAGGGTTCAGGCTGAGGCAGCAGCATTCGAGATCCATCGGTCCGCAGACGATTCAGCGCTGTTCCAGGAGAAGGTCGATCGTCTGCTGGCGAAAGCCACGGCCGAATTCGAATCGGCGCCGGATTGGGAGGGCGCGAACGAGACCCTGGACAGCCTCGGCGCGATGGGAGTGGAGGC
>JADLCA010000434.1 GCA_020847495.1 Candidatus Hydrogenedentota bacterium
CGTAAGTGGGGGATACTCTTGGCCGCGGTTTTCATTGGCATACATCTTGAACACGAGCGCCAACTGCTTGAGATTGTTCTGGCTGGATGCCCGATGCGCCGCCTCGCGCACACGCCCCAATGCGGGCAACACCACCGCAATCACCAGCACACACGCTGCTGCCAGCACGCCGTACACAAACGCACGGCGCGACCTCCATGAACGCCGCTCCTCCTCCTGCCCGGCGGCCTCCTCCACGCGCGCGAGCGTCCGCGACGCCAGTCCCGCCGGCGGTTCCACAGGCACAAGGCTATCCAACACACGAAGAGCTGCCCGCTGACGTTCCAGTTCCGCCCGCGCTTCTTCGGATGCATCAAGCAGCGTCTCCACCGCGCGCGTCTCTTCGGGAGACAACGTGCCAAGCAGATACGCCCGGAGTTGTTCCACGCGTTTCTTGCCGGAGTTCTCGGACATCACGGCAGAAATCCCTCCAACTCTTTCATTAGAACGCCCACTGCCTTGTTCATGCGGGACTTGATCGTGCCTACCGGTACACCAAGACTCTCGCTGATCTCGTCGTACGGCATGCCCTCGTAGCGCGCCATCAAGAACACTTCCCGATGTTTGACCGGCAGGCGCGCCACTGCGGCCTCAATGCGCTCGCGCAGCTCCTCCGCCTCGGCCACGCCGTCCGGCGCGGGAGTGCGCGCCGCCAAACGCCCCATGAGTCCATTGCTGAGTCCTTCCATATCGGCCGCCGCCTCCAGCGAGATCGCGGGCCGCCGGCGCCAATACCGCATCCGGTCACGACAACAGTTCGCGGCAATCCGGTACAGCCACGGGCGAAAACTCGCGCTGACGTCAAACCGTTCCCGGCTCAAGTACACGCGCAACATCGCCTCCTGAAACACGTCCTCAGCCTCTGCCGCATTCCCGAGCATGCGCCGGAGAAACCGGTACAACGGCCCCTCATACCGGCGCACAAGCTCTCCAAACGCACCCATATCCCCCTGACACGTCGCCCGCATCAGGTCCTCATCGCTTACCGGAGACGCGCTATGTCCTATGGAGCCATACGGCATGGTTGCAGCCCAGGTTCACTCCGAAGCGTCCAGCACCGCCAATGTTACCGTGGCCTTCGCCACCAATTTCTTCGTTTCTTCTCTCACCGCATACACTTCCGATTCTGAGACGATGAGTTTCCTTCCATTCCGGATGACTTGCCCGCGGCAGTAGAGGGAATCTCCGGTCGCGGGACGCAGCAGGTTGATCTTGAACTCTACGCTCAACACCATCTCATCCGGTGCCACCAACGAAAGCGCTGAAGCGCCCGCGGTGTGATCCGCGAGCGTCGCTGTCGCACCCGCGTGCACAAATCCATTCTGTTGGGCGTGCCAATCCCGCACCGGCAAACGGCTCTCGCACCAGCCCGGTCCCGATTCCAACAACTCGATACCAAGCTGACGCACAAAACGCGCCCCCGCAAACATCTCCTGTACCCGCTCCACGTGAGCCGGATTCCTCGACTTGAACTGCTCGTGCATCCTTCCGCCTCCCTCCGCATGCCTTCGTGTATGCCTTCAACTTTGCCGTTACATTAGCCCTTTTGCGCTTCTCCTTCCACCTGCGGCAGTGAAGTATTGACCGAACCCGAGCAAGGCGCTAGCATGAAGCGTATATGCTTGGCCAGCCACAGTGGCTGCACCTGCTCTGAAAGCTGGGAAGGACACGGGATGCTCCGAATTGGAATAAAGGCGACTGCCGTTAAGGCTTTGGCGCTGGCCCTGTTCCTCGCGCTTCTCACGGGCTGCCCCTCCAAGAGCGCTCCAGATGGCTGGCACGTTACGCCGCAGTCCCTCGACCTGGGTGCGGATACCCGCACGGAAACACTGACCATCAACCATGGAGGGAATGGGGGAGAGGGGGAGTTTCGGGTGCACAGCGATGCACCCTGGCTTACCGTCACGCCCAAGAGCGGTGCGTTCCATCGCGCAGAGAAGCCTGCGGTCATTGCCGTAACCGTCACCCGCGCCCTCATGAAACCCGGCGGCAACGCCTCGACCCTGCGCATCACACTACCGGGCTCAACTGAAATCACAATTCCCGTGCGCGCGAACGCCATCGTCTCCGCGGATTTCGCCGCGACACCCGCCGAAGTCCTTGAGGGCGACCCGGTGTTGTTCAACGACACGTCACGAGTCCTCACCGGCGCTGCTCCCGTCACCGAGTGGCATTGGGAGTTCGGCGACGGCGCGTCCAGCAGCGAGCGCAACCCCGTCCACGTGTACACCGCAAAAGGCCGCTATCCGGTAACCCTCACGATTCGGTCCCGCAATTTGACGGATACGCGCACGCGCGCCGCCTGCGTCATCGTGAAGCGCCGTGCCGCACCCAAAGCCCAGTTTGCCGCGTCCACAATTGCGCCCATAGCCGGCCTGCCAGTCCAGTTCGTGGACGTCTCCCTGCCCGGCACCTCCCCGATCACGCAATGGTCCTGGAACTTTGGCGACGGCTCGTTCAGCGCCTTGCGCGATCCCATCCACATCTTCACGGCCGCCGCCGTGTACGACGTGCTCCTCACCGTCACAACCCAAGAGGGCAGCGACACGGAAATGAAACTCGGCCTCATGGACGTCCGCCCGGCCCCGCCCATCGCATCCTCAGACCCCCAAAACAGCAGTTGATTACCCCGCCGACACCGGCACCCTCCGCGAAAACGGCTGCATCACAGTCCTCCCGGGTGAATAGCAAGGCCCCCGTTTGGAGTGCCACGCCGGGGCGTGGCTGCTTTGACTGAGCGGGCTTGCCTGCGGCCTGCTGAGATGGCATAGCGTCTTGTCCATTCCCAATGGAATGACAGGCGAGGGGGCCTGTCGCGCACGTTGATCTCCACTCCATCGTCCAGCGGAAACTCTCGATGGTGTCAAGCAAGCCAATGATCAAAAGACAGGGAGAATTCTGACAAGCCGGGCAAGCGTGTGGCACAGTCGCCCTTTGCTGTGGACCATGCCTTGGCTTGGAGCCCACCTCAACTGTGCTCCGCGTTCTTCAGTATGGGCCGGATCCGCCACTCCGCCTTGTCCCCGAACCGCATCTGGCCTTCGCCATCCTTGCCCGAGTGCCCCGCGAACGCACCCCCGTAAACCACGTAGACCGACGCGAACATCAGAAACACCGCGGCAAGTGAAACGGCCATTCCATCAAGGACCGTCTTCGCAATCGGCGCTCCTGACATCACCGGCAATTCCACGCCTGGCTCTCCTTCCCGTGGCAGAAGCAATAGCAGTGCCGTCGCAATCATCGCGTTCACGATGATCACCCATTCTGTCAACAAACGCTGCTCTGTGAATCCCCCGAGCGCCCGTTCAAAATTGCCAATCACGATCACCCACAAGAAAACCAGGTAAAGCAGTTGCCCCTTGCCCAGCCACGTGCCCGGAACTATCGCCAAAGGCCGGCGCAGATGCGCGCTCAACAACCCAATCAACAGAATCGAGAGGAGTACGTACGTCAGATTGAACCAACTCGCCGCCGTCATCGAGATGAACCATAGCATGGGCGCGCGCATCACGTCCTGTACCATCTCTCTCGATCCAGTCCATTCGGCCACGTTCTTGTAGAGATTCACGTACGTCAACAACAGCAGCACAAACGACACGGCCGCCACCAGTGTCCACCTGCGCACCGGCTTCCCCTCATCCTCTTGCTTCAAACGCGGCGCGCGCAATGCAAGCAATCCCATGGCCACCGCGATCCCAATACCGTTGAAGAATCCATACGACTGCTCAAGAAAACTGTGCCAGTTCTGACTTTGCCAAAACGCCCAGAACGCTTCCGAGGCCGCCGCCGGGCTTGGACTCAGTCCTTCGGGATTCAATCGCTCTGCATTCCCCGGCGCCACCATCATGAGTTTCAGCCACGCCGCGCCGGAAAATCCCAATCCACCAATGAACGCGCTCACCAGCGACGCCCACGCAACCTGCACAAGGCCGTTGCGCGCCAAATACAGCAGCGTGCCGAACAGTACGCCCGTAATACCCGCCCAGTCATCGCCGCGCGGCGGCGTCAAGCGGAGTCCGCCAATCTCCGTGAACGCGTTTGACAACAATACGGGGAACAACAGGAAACCTGCGAACCACCCCAGAGCCATGTAGAGGAAGAGTCTCGATTCGGAACGGAACCTGCCGAAGATCGCGAAGTACAGGCCAATACCCGCCAGCATACCGAATGCCCACCCGAGATGCGGCCCCACATCTTCGAAGAACTGCGGCCAGTTGGTCAGCGTGTTCTCAGGATCGAACTTGGGCATTCCGGTAGCGGGATCGATCGCCGAAAGGTCGGCCAACCGGTACGTGACCTGCTCCGCCAAAGACTGCGTTCTTCCTGTGGCATCCAGCACCATCTTCCCAATACCACCCACCAACGCGCCCGCGCCCGCATAGATGATCAACGCCGGCACGTGAAAAAGAGGCTCACCGATCTTGTTGCGCGAGAAGCAGCGGTCCCAAAGGTCAAACGCACAGATCGCCGCCAGGGCGAACAACGCTTGCAGCCAGTCCGAGTCAAACCAATAAAACGGGTTCTTCTGCCGGTGCCACGTCGTGTCCGCTCCCTCGGCGCCAACACCCCAGACATAGTGCTCGTACCAACGCACCAGGGCCTCTTCGATAAAAACGAAGACCGTCCAGAATGCGAATACCCAGAGCAGCGGACGAAACGCCTGCGTCAGACGCTCCCGGTCCACCACGGCGGGCCAGGCAGTCCCCGCGCCACCCATCCCCGCCCACAGGAACCCAATCCAGAACAACCCGAAGAATCCATACAACTGGGAGGCTTCATGGCCGGAGTGCGTGTACGCAATGACCTGCATGTACGAGATCGACCCGCCAAATCCCCATCCCAAGGCGCCGAACATCCCGAAGTACGGCACCCGGCCCCGCCAGTCCTCGCGTCCGGATACGAGACACACGGCAATGGCCGTCAACGCGCCGGGAATCATCGCGCCGTATTCGTGCCCGAAGTTCCCGCGAATCCCCCATCCGATCGAAAGCGATAGCGCCGCCAGCAACACGGCGGGAAGCCGAAGGCCCGGTGCTTTCGATACGACACGTGTCATCTGTCAGTCCCTCCGCTTCCTCATCCGCGCCGTTGATATCGATTCCGCACCGCCAGGCCGCTTACCCGCGCTCCAACAACTCGTCCATATACCCCAACATCTGCCGCGCGCGCGCCGATGCTGTGTGGTGCCGCACCAGTACCTCGTGCCCTCGCAACGCGATCGCCGCCACCTCGTCTTCGTGCGCCAAATAATGCGTCAACTTCTGCTCGAGATCCGGCAGGTCATCGAAGAACACTGCCGATTCCCCGTCCTGAAAATTGTGCGGAACGCGGATCGGCAACCGCTCGGCGAGCAACATGCACCCATGAGCCGGGAACTCCCAGTAGCGCACCGTATCATATCCAAATCCAAATATATTCAGTCCGATGCGTGAATCGCGCAACGCTTGCGCATACTCCTCCTGTGTGTACTTGCGATCAAAGACTCCCCCAACGATCGACTCCACGCGCTCCAGGTAGACCCGGCGCAAGCCATACTGGCGGTGCCCCGCCCAAAACAACTCATGACCGCGCTTCACCGGCAGAATATGCGGGACCTTCTGGTCCGCATACGCAAATGGGAGCGGACGCGTCCTGGGACCATAATCATGGCACGCGAGCATCTCGCGCTTGAAATACCCCGCCACGCTTGGCCGCCCCATGAACTCAAGGGTTCCGGGCAGATTGTTCAGGGGATCGTCTTGCTGATCCACGACAAACACCGGCGTCTCCGCCGCCGCGTCCAGCAGCGCCCGTATCGCCTCATGGCCGACATGCTGCTCGATATCCCCCATCAGAATCGCGTTGAATGCCCCCTCGCGCAGCAGTGAGAGCAGTGCCGGGAATTCCAGCTTCTCCCCTCGCCGGCCGAACATGCACGGATAGTGCGCGAGTTCCGTGGGCCGTTCCCCGTGCAACGTCGGTTTCCAGGGATACTCGACAACATTCTGATCGCCCAGCACCGTGCAGAGTCCGTCGTACAACACATCGATTCCGTAGTGCGGGCGCAACGGCATGATGTACAGAATTCGCGGAGGCTTCGCGCCCGCTGCCCAGGGTGGCGCCTCCTCATAGACGCTGCGGAGATCCTTCACGGGACAACATGCGGTGAGACGGCGCTCAATCTCGTGCAGCGATGATAGGTGCCGGATTGTCCTCAGCAAACGCGCCGCCATGTCCTCGTTGCCGATGCGGCGCCAGAATTCCGCCTGACACAGATACGGTAACTCCATGCGCGGCGCATTGTAGACCGCCTCGTAGAACATTGATTGGGATTGGAAGAATCGTCCCAGCCGGCCATCGATGTCGCCTACCTTGTCCCACGCGAGCACGCACAGTTGGCGTTCTCCCTGATACGCCGCCCGGACCTCGCCCTCACGCAGCAAATGGTTGGGAACGCGGTCAAGCACCTCGTAGGCCCAGCCTGGATGCCCCGCGTTGAACAATGCCCGCGCATGAAGCAAGGGGTTGTATTTCGGGTGAACCGCCCAGAGCAGGAAACCTGCCGCATGCTTTTCCACTTCCGCGTTTGTCGCGGAACTCTCAAGCATGTCGCCCTCTGTCTCGGGCGCTATATCATTCGTCCCGTAGAAGGCCAATCCCGCCCGGTCAACCTGCGCCCCCACTTCGGCAACGGTGAGGCGCCCGCCTCCATTGTGTCCATGCAGCACCACGACCAGGAGCATGCCGTCTCGAGAGAGCAGGGGAGAGACACGGCCGGCCACCGCCTCAAGTGCTGCCCGATCGAAGGCGTCCGCCTCTATGGCAATGACATCAAAGAAGCCCGGTTCGAAGGGCAGCCCGGTCCGCACTGGGTCGATGTTGTGAAAGCCAGCCCACGCCTCCGGAGCGTCCAGACACTCCAGTCCTACGCCATACACCTGCACCCCCGGCCGCCCGGCAAGAACACGCGCAAGCGACCCGCTGCGTGCGCCCACATGGAGAATCCGGCGCGCATACTGCGGTACAAGTTCCGAAAGCGCCTCCACCAGGCCCAAGGCATCAAGGTTTGTATTCATCCCATCCCCACCCCGCAACGTCAATCCAGAAAACCTACCATATGCCACAGGAGCATGAAAAGCGCTCCCCTCCGCACCGGCCCGAATCAGCCCGAATCAGCCCGAATCAGCCTGTGTCAGCCTGTGTCGGCCTGTGTCAGCATGTGTCAGCATGTGTCAGCATGTGTCAGCATGTGTGGGACCGGCGCCCCCGCCGGTCATCCCCCGTGTTCCTCCCCTCCCCTGGAATTTCGCCACCGTTGGCGCTGTTGACCTCTTGGCGGGCGGCGGCGCCGCCTCAGCCCGATACAAAACAAACAGGAAAGGAACTCATGGACATTCTCGCCTTGATCATGCGATGGGCGCACATTCTCTCCGCGGTGACCGCCGTCGGTGGCGTATTCTTCATTCGTTTTGTGCTGATGCCCTCGGCCCAGGCCGCGCTCTCGCAAGAAGCGCACGAATCCTTACGCGCAGCGATTCTCAAACGCTGGCAGCACATCGTGCACACCTGCATCCTGCTGTTTCTCGTGAGCGGCTTCTACAACTACCTGATGATCACGCGCCATCTCCACGAGGACCAGCCGCTCTACCACATGCTGTTCGGCATCAAATTTCTCCTTGCACTTGCCGTCTTTACGCTGGCCCTCATGCTGTCCTCGACCCGCTCCTGGTCTTCCGCCGTCCGCGCCAACGCGCGCTTCTGGCTGGCCGTACTTGCATTTCTGGCGGTTGCGGTCATCGCCATGTCCAGCGTCATGCGCGCCCTGCCTCATACGTCCCCGTCCGATGAGGCCCCCGTCACGGCCCAAAGCGCCCAACAACCCCAAGAGGTGTGATCAAAACACCGCGGCCCCTCATCGAGGGGCCGCGTCTTGCATTCACTATTCTTCAGAAAAGCCGGGTTTCGCCGGGACTAATCTTTCCACGTATCATCAACGATATCTTCCGCGTCCTCAAGCGTGTCGTCTACGACGATCTCCCCGTCAGATTCAACAAGATCCTCATCCTCATCGACGATTTCTTCATCCACAGCCGCCGCCACTGCGGGCTCTCCGACCACATCCTCTTCGGCCACCGCGGCAAACTCCTCTTCTTCTTCCCCTTCCACTTCGTCGAACTCTTCCGACTCGACATCGTCATGCGCCTCGACATCTTCGATGTCCGGCACCAGAATCTCATCCTCGTCCATCGCCGCCGCAGCCACGACCGAGCGCTTGACGGGGCGTTTCAGCGTGGGTTTCTTGGCCGGCTTGTCGTCCTGCATTCCTACCCGCACCAGCTCGATGTCATCGGGCCGATCCTTGGGACACCACTCGTCGCCCGGGCACTTGAACCCGTGCTTCTCGGCGCCCCACTCGGCGAACCGCCGGCCACACTTAGGACACATGTATTTCACCGCCATCGAGCCAATTCCTTTCTTCACTTCAGTTGCGCAGGTGCTGCCTGACGCGGGTCAAGGCGCCGGATTATACCAAATGAAATTCAGGAAGAAAAGACCCTCCACGAAAGGAGGATCAACTACGTAAGTCTAATACCTGAAATATTTTACAACAACCAGCATCGCAAATCACCAAAAGGTAAGCCGCGTCTCCCCGCCCGGGAGACGCGGCTTACCGTACACTTTCACTGAAACGGTCTACACCTGACGATGTGCGCGCTTTCCAATATAGGGGGCCAATACGCCGAACAAGGCCGCAGCCACAGCCAACAGCAGGGAAGCGCCCACCGCAATCGCGATGACGTCCCAGGATTGAACGGCGTACACCACGAGATAATCGAAATACCCCATCGCCCCCGGCACGGACTGAACCGTCGCGCCCTGCATGTATGCAATCACTGGCACGCCCATTACCACGAACCCAAGCACAGCCAACACGGCCGCCGTCGCCATCATCCGGAATCGGTAGCCCTGCCGCTCCCGCTGCACCAACGCGGTCACATGCAGGCGATTCTCCATGCGCGCGTGAAATCCCGCCGGCACCGCACGCATCGGCTCACTCCGCAGCGCTTCCTCTATCATCTTGTCCATCGCATCCATCTCATTCAGCTCCATGTGCCTTGGTCTCCTTCTCCACGATCTTCCGCAGTTGGTGCCGCGCACGGTGCATCCAGGTCTTCAGGGTGCCCATGGGGATGTTCATCGTTTCCGCAATCTCTTCATAGGAAATCTCATCGAGGTAATACATCGTCATGATCGTCGCATACCGTTCCGGCAACATCGTGACACATCGCCGAATCAGCTCCGGCGTGTCCGTCGCCTCCTCCGGTTCCGACGTCGCTTCGTTGGCATGCGCAGGCGTCAACTCCACCTCGCCTCGCCGCTTTCGCCGGTTCAACTCGGTTAAGCATACGCTGCACGTAACCCGGTACAGCCAGGTCGAAAAACTGCAGTCCCCGCGGAAACCGCTCAACAGACGGTACGCTTTCAGGAACGCCTCCTGCGCCATGTCCTCCGCCAACGTGCCGTCCCGCATGAACCGGTACGACAGGTTGTACACCACCCGCTCGTGCCGCCGTACCAGCGCCGAAAACGCCTCGATGTCGCCCGCTTTGGTCCGGTTGACCAGGGCCAGATCGGAGTCGTCGACCATCCTGACCTTTCCCATGTTGGGCCATACGGCCGCGTTCGGCGCCGTCATGAACTGCTCCTC
>JADLCA010000435.1 GCA_020847495.1 Candidatus Hydrogenedentota bacterium
CCGTGACCGTTGTCTGCAACCTCGATGGTGCGGCGGCCCGCGGCGACAAGGCGGACCTGAATGCGCGTGGCCTGGGCGTCGAGGGCGTTTTCGAGGAGTTCCTTCACCACCGAGGCAGGGCGCTCCACCACCTCCCCCGCGGCGATCTTGTTCGCCACGTTCTCTGGAAGGACTCGGACAGGCGGAATGGAGGTTCGTGTCTTCATGCGCGGTTCCTGACGGCTATATTAAAGGAGCACGACCGCCGTGGGCAACCGTGACGGGATGCTGGCGTGCGCGGGGAGCTACGCCGGGTCTTCGTCTGTAGGTGCGTGTTTCGCCAAGGCCCGGGCCGGAAGGAAGGCGAGGATCGACTCCTTGTTTGCACGGATCTGGCGTCCCTCCCGCTGTACGAGACCCATTTCCGTAACCGCGTTGATATCTCGATTGAGCGTCTTGGAGGTCTTTCCTGCATACTCCTTCGCCATTCTCGCCGACAGGTCGGGAACGGCAGGTATGGAAACCCAGCCACCATTTGCTTCGACTTTGGAGAGTTCCAGCACCAGGTGTCGCATGCGCAGTTGAGACGATGAACTCTTGCCGAACTTTTCGTAAACGTAGTTGCGCCACGCTGTGTCCCATTGCAAATCGCGAATGAATCGCAATTGTTCTCGCAATTGGTCGACGAGACCCTGAACGGCGTAGGCGATGAACTCCGCCATCTGCCCGCCTGACCTGCTGGCTCTGTCTAACTGGCGGTAGTACTCTGTGCGAGTCTGATTGTAGAAGTTGCTGAGAAGATGCGCCGCCGGCGTGGGAAATCCCGCCTGCAGAAGATAGCGAAACTCGATCAGGCGGGCGGTGCGCCCGTTCCCATCTCCAAATGGATGAATCCACACAAAGTAGAGGTGTGCCGCAATGGCCGCGAGAATTGCGTAGACCTGCTCCAAGCCGGGCTCGAATTTGAGGTCATTCAGCCACCGGCAGAATTCGCCAAGCAAATGCCGGCAATCTTCTGCAGGAGCACCGCGATACCGGCCAACCATCACAGAGTGTGTGCGGAGTATGCCAGGGGCCACGTCTTCCGCAAGAGGGAGCTTGCGCAAGATCAGTTTGTTGTACTCGAGAATCTCGTCGACGGATATCGGTGTGGCGCCTTTTTGGAGCACATCGGCGCCTATCCGATTGCAGGCATCGACTATGTTATCGATTTCCTGGGACAGGTATTGCCTGGACGGCGGGAGTTTTAGGCGGCCTTGAAGATGCTCGAGGACTTCCTCCTCCGTCAGGGTGTTTCCTTCAATCGCCGTAGTTGCCAGGACACCTTTTGCCAAGTACACCGCATGAAGATGCTGGGCCGCGTCTGGCTTCAGTGGTACTCCTGCTATGTGTTCCACTTTGGACACGGCCTCGCCAAGCAGTAGCCAAGTCGTGTACTCGATCTGACGCAAGTCAAGAGCGAATTTCAGCCAAGGATGTGTCTGAGTATATGTCCGCATTTGAGTCCTTCGCAAACTACTAATATTTAGAATGTTATGACATTTTTCAACAAAATCATGTCCCACTACTAGGCATTATAGTCGCTGTCAGCTGGTTTTGGCAATGGGAATTATGGGAGGCATGGGACTTATGGGACGAGCGGCTCCATCCCCGCGTGCGGGGAGGGCCGCCCAAGCCTAGCGGGTAAGAAAACCCGCCCTCCTATTCTCCCGCCCCGCGTGCGGGGGGGCTGGGGTAGGGGACTCTTCAGCGTAGGCGACAATGCGTCAATTGGGCATGTCCCTGGATGCGTTGCTGGATTCGCCGTAAGGCGTCACGCGCATGAAGAACCCTGTGAATTGAATTCGGCCGAACACCTCGGTCTTCGGTATCTCGGAACGACCGTTCAGGGGGTCGCCGATGGCGTAACGGTCCGCCGTCTCACTGAGGATGGTGATGAAGTGTCCGGCTTGGCCCATGTTGATTCCCGCGATGCTGGGAACCGGGAGTGCCTGCAAGGGCGGCTCGGAAAAGATGAAGTCCACCTTCAAGCCTCGCTTGCGCAGTGCCCGCGCCAGATACCAGTTCTCGGTCCCCGAGACATAGGTGTAGCACTCCAGGGCAATCTCGCGCTCGGTCGAATCGATGCCGTACAAGCGGAGGATTGTCGCCGCGGATGCCGCGCCGCAGCTTGCGGTGCTTTGGAGGCACACGCCGTCGCGCCACTGGTTCCGGTAGACCGATGGGTCAACCGGGGCGAGTATGGGCTTGATGTAGGGCGCGGCTAGCCCAAGTGTCAGGATCATGAGCATGCCGACGGTCATAACATGGCGGTTTGCCTGGAGACGGACCGCGTGGCTGGCGAGGGTGCCCGCGAGGATTCCGGCGCCCGAAGCGGCGAGTTCGGCCAGGGGCAAGGCGCGGAACGTGAAGAACAGTGCCCAACGGTCGAACAGGTGCAGGTAGTACAAAGGCATCAGAACGCCGGGGATCGCGAGGAGCGCACCAAACGCGAGCCATCCAATCTGTGTCCGGGCTCGTTTTAGACGGGCACAGACTTTGTAGCCTGCGAAGAACAGGGCGTACCCGAGAACCAGCGCCGGAATCAGCA